>CALCNF010000708.1 GCA_937897815.1 uncultured Pseudomonadota bacterium
CTCCCGGACATTTCCAGGCCAGGAGTACGCGATGAGCCGAGCCACCTGATTCGGATTGAGCCACGGCTTGCCTCCGGAGCTCGTCGGATCGAGGCGGTGGGCCTGGTCCGCTGTAGGGAGGACCTCTCGGGCGAAGTGGACGAGGAGGCGTCCGACGTCTTCGAGGCGCTCGCGGAGAGGCGCGATCTCGATCTCTCCAACCTGTAGACGCGCGAGGATTGCCTGGTCAAAAGAACCCGCGTCCACGGCCCCCTCCAGATCGGCGTCGGTGGCCGCGACGATGCGGACGTCGAGGTGCTTTGGCTGGCTCTCGCCCACGGGTTCGACAGCCACCCGAGTCCCCGCTCCGTCGAGCGAGCGCAGGAGCATCTGCTGAACCTCGTCGCGGGTCTCTCCGATCTCGTCGAGGAACAGGGTTCCACCCTGGGCGGCGCCAAAGAGCCCCTCGCGTCGTTGGTCGGCTCCGCTGAAGGCGCCGCGCGCGTGCCCGTAGAGCTGCGACTGGGCGGTACCAGCCTGAAGGTTGGCCATGTTCACGGCGATGAATGGGCGTGAGCTTCTATCGCTCGCGTCGTGAATCGCCTGGGCGATCAACTCCTTACCCGTGCCGGTCTCACCACGGATGAGCACCTTCTCGGGCATGTCCGCGATGCGCTGAATCTGCTGCCGGGTGCGCTGAACGGTGTCGCTCTCACCGACGAGGCCATAGGTGTTCGGGTGGGCACCGGTGGCCGAGGTACGATGGAGCAGCGCGGAGACGTTCGGGCCCAGGCCGAGGGGGACGCCGCGGTCGATCTCTTCGGCGCTCACCGAGGTCGGCGCCAGCAGCGGCGCTCCTCGGAGGGTCAGGCCAGCCGACGGCGAAGCGGGGCTGAGCTCCGCTCCGCCAGAGGCGTCCCAGCGGATGACCAGGGGCTGTCTCGAGGTGTACGCCTCGCGAATGGGCATGGTCGCGCCAGTGCGCGGATCGCGAAAGTCGGGTTCGAGCCTCGAGACCTGGGTTTCGCTTCCAGGACTGGAGGCCTCGATGACGTAGACGTCGCCGACGCGCTCGAACCTGGGATGCATGAGCAAGGTGATCGCCGCGCGACTTCGGAGCGAGGACCCTTCGTGCGGCAGAGGCTCCTGCTGGAGCGTCTCGCCTTGAAGCGTCTGATCGTCGTCGGCGTCCATCACCATGATCATTGGGTTACACCGGCGGGTCCCGCCTCGTCCAGCGAGGGAGAGCCATATCCATCCTCAGCCGTGGGCGTCTGTGTGGGAACTCTGTCGCTCTCCAACGAGTCGGTTACGGGGCCGGCTTCGTCCTCGAGCTTCTCCATGTGCCAGGGCGGAACGGCGTCGTCTGGAGAGGTCAGCATCCAGTGGATGTCCGACCAGGCGAGGAGGAACAGGCCGCAGCACCCGGCGCCGATCACCATGAAGAAGGCTTTGATGCCTCGGATGATGAGCTTCATGGTGCCTCCTGGTGGTTTGTCGCCGAGTCGGTGTCTTCGGTGGCCGGATCCATGGAGCCGCACTTGGGCTCAGGTGCATCCATGCCCTCCACGACGGCGATGCACATGGGGAGGCACAGAGCGCTGATGAGCAGCCCCAGGGCGATCAGAGCGCGCTTCATGACGAGCTCCCTTGGGCCCCGGTGGGCGGCTGCTGACTCACGGGGCTCCGCTTGATGAGCTCCGCGGACGTGGTCGGGTCCAGGCGCTCTGCGCTCGCCACGGCGATGGCGCCGATGGTGAAGGCCGTGAAGGCCGAGGCGAGGAGCGCGTAGAGGATCAAGGTGGTCATGAGCTTGGTCACGGGGATCTCCTGAAGGGGGGGGCGGCGTCGCGAGGGGGGCGTCTCAGGGGCTCAGCAGCCGGGCTCATTGGGGTCGTCGTGGGGCGCCTCGTGGACCCATGAGGTGTCATCGAGCTCCTCTTCTTCCATCCAGGCGTCGCTCTCGAGGTCCTCTTCCTGGGCCCAGCCCTCAGGCTGCAGGAGCGGGTTCGCTTGAGGGTCGGGGCTCGGGGCCGCCGTGTCCGAGTTCACCTCGGCGTCGACTGGCTTTGGAGCCTCCTCGAAGGGCGAGCCCTGAATGAGGGCCTCTCCGAGGGCCAGACCCAGCCGGTCGGCTTCGTCGTGAAGCTCACTGATGGGCTCGTCCGAGCAGCCGTCCGATCCGCACTCGGCGATCTCCTCGTCCGGGTGCGAATCCCCGCAGCCCTCCCGCTCTTCATCGCAGTCGGGACCCTCGAAGCAGCTCTCCTGGTCTTCGCCGCAGTCGAGACCCTCGAAGCAGTTCTCCTCGTCGTCACAGTCCATGTCGTCTTCGGTTGGACCCTCTGGATAGACGTCGTTGCAGTCTCGGTAGCGTGTTCCATAGTCGCAGTCCTCCTCATCGCAATCGAGAGTTGGGACCTTCTCGACAGGGACAAAGCGCTCACCGAGCGCGCTGTCGGACGGATCCCAGGGCTCGACGAAGTCGATGAAGCCGCACGGCGAGTCTTCCGCCTCGTCGTCCTCGTCCTCCTGTGGGGTGGCGAGGTCGACCCGGGGCTCGCTGGCCGCCCGATCCAGTCGAGCGTCCGTGTCCTCCGGGTCCTCCTCGCATCCGCACAGGGCTGTCTCGGCGAATTGCGCCTCCGCGCCGGGCTCAAGGTCTTCCTCGAAGAGGATGTTGGCGTAACGTCCGCACCATTCGAAGACCCCATCGGCCTCGTCCGCCCAGGCGAGGAGATCGATCAGCTCGAAGTGCACGTCCTCGCCCAGCTCGTTGTCGTAGGACCGCTCCAGGAGGGTGTCGTCCAAGTAGTGGGTCTCGATGCTCTGGAAGGTGATCTCCAACATCTGCGGGTCGTGAAAGGATCCGTCGCTGATCTCGCGTGTCACCGCGATGGGGTGGTCCTCAGCGTCGAAGTACCCGGCGTAGGTCTCTCGCCCATGATCGTCGTACTCGAAGACCACGGTGGCGTAGCCCAGAACCGCCGAGGTCGAGGGAAGGCTCTCTGCGTTGTAGCCAACCTCCTCGGTGACCAGCCCACGTGGGTCTCGGATGTAGTCGACCCGGTGCCATCCGTCGGGCCCCACGATGGGGTTCTCGTCCAGGTCGAACCACTCCTCCTGTACGAGCTCGCCGC
>CALCNF010000709.1 GCA_937897815.1 uncultured Pseudomonadota bacterium
CGTGTGTGCGGATCCGACGTGAATACTGAAGGGGCTCGCTTCGCCCATGAGCAGTCTTGAACGTCAGAGAAATACTTCGGGGAGTGAGGCCGCCGTTACGAGCCAGGCTGAGATCGGCCAGGCCTCGTCGAACGCAGATCTCCGCGGCGCTAGCTATGAAGAGGGCGCGGCGATGCTGCAGCCCGGCGTCGATCCCGCAGCCGAGAAGGCAGCGCGCCTCAAGCGCGCTCAAGAGTCGTGGGAGCGCCTGTTCGGAGAGACCATCGGAGCGGAGCTCTTCGCCCTGGTCAGCAAGCACCTCTCCGCGAGCGAGCTGACCGACTACGCGCACAGCGCCGTAGAGGCCCTCGCCGGGGCCACCGACGGGTTGGTGAAGCCCGGTGATGGCGGCCTGTCGAAGGACGAAGCCGAGGCGACAAGCAAGCTGCTCGCCGCGCTGGCCAAAGACGTGGCCAAGAGCGCCGACGCCTGGCTCGACGGTGAGAAGGGCCAGAAGCTGGCTGAGGCGATCAGCCAGTGGACCCAAGAGAACCCGGCGTGGACCACGGGCATCGTGGTCACCAGCGCCATCACGGCGGCGGTGGTCGCCTACCTGCAAAACGTGGACATCCCGGAGCTGGAGCACACCTTCAAGCTCGGAGGCGGACTCAGCGCCTCGGCCGGCCTGGATCTGGGCAAGATCCAGAGCCTCGGCTTGAGCGCAGCCAAGGCGTCGCTGAGCTATCAGAGCAAGAGCCTCAAAGGCTCGGTCACCGTCACCCATGACGGCGAGAAGGACGTCAACTCCATCACGGCCAAGGTGAGCGGCGCGGGCGCCCTGGGTCACGCCACGACGGTCGATGGAAAGGGCGACGCGGTGATCCGCGATGACGGCACCATGAGCCTGAGCGCGTCGGGCGGCTTGAGCAGCACCCTGGGGGGCCAGAAGACGCGAGCCGAGGCGGGCTATTCCCAATCCAGTCAGGACGGAGAGATCACCCAGGAGCGCGTCACCGGCAAGGTGCGCCTGGGAGAAGGCGGGGAGTACCGCGAGTACACCGGCTTCTTCGATCGGGTGGACAACACCTTCGAGCTCAAGGACACCCAGGTGACCAACGATGGCGCGACCTCCCTGACGGAGGGCGTGAGCCGGGACGCGAGCGGAAACATTCTCGGGAGCCGAGAGCTGGCTCACACCTTCTCGGCCGGCCACACCCTGGGGATGCGTGATGAGCTGAGCTCCGCGGGCACAGGACAGAGCGTCTCCTACCGGGCCGAGGATCTTGGAGGCCCCTTCGGAGTGGGCTTCTCAGCGGGCACAGGCACCCTCGCGGGCTTCAACGCGAATCTGGACTACCAGCGCGGCGACCTTGAGGCAGCCCTGGATCTGGAGCTCAAGGACCAGGTCTCGAAGCTCTCGCTGTCCGCGGGGGTCGAGCGAGACGCAGGGTGGTCCTACGGCGGGGACGCGATCGTGAACCTCACCGACTCACGACTCGAAGAGCTCGGCGCGAACCTGGGCTGGCAGCACCCAACGGAGTTCAAGAGCTTCGCTGTTGGCTACAAGGCCAAGTGGCTCGAACAGAACCCCGAGATCGCCCACCACTTCGACAGCAGCTTCGAGTACGCCGTGGGGCGCGTCTCAGCGCGCCTGAGCGGCAGCGTGGATCTACAAGGGCGAAGCCTGACAGGAACGCGGGCCGATCTCCTGATGGGCTACGAGGTGAACCCGACCTGGACCGCCCTTGGCGGCGTGTCTTATGCGGGCCAGCGCAACGCGGACACCCACAACCTGGACGGCAGCCTGACCTACAAGGCCGGCGTCCAGTACAAGCGGGACATCGCGTTCACGGTCGGCTACACCCCCGAGCGTGAGGAGTGGGGCATCGGCGTGGTGATCCCCCTGGGTCGCTAGACAGGTCTCAGTGAACGGTCGGCTCCTCCCAACCGCGAAGCGCTAACATCGCCTCGGCGCTGTCCCGGACCAGCCGCTGGACCGAGGCGTCCGCGCGAAGCTCCATGAGCTCCTGGACCGCCATCAGGGGCATCAGCGTCACAGCGAGACGCGAGGGGGCGTAGGGGTTGAGCACGATGGCGCGCCGGATGTTCGACCGAATCACCCAGCGCTCCACGTTGATGATCTCCACGAGGGCGTCGGGTCGATTCGGGCGCTTGGAGGCGAGCTTGAGGACGTCCGCCTCGGTGATCCGAGGGTTGCGCAGGAGGATCTGAACGACCGCAGGATCCGGGTCGAAGAGGAGACGGTCGAGGAGCTGCTTGTTCTGGGTTCGGGCCTTGGCCTTTCGCTCCCCCAGGGTCATCCCGTCGAGGAGGTCGTCTCTGGCGAAGTCTCCCGCTTCGGCCTTTCGAAGGGCGCGCTCGCCGGCGATGAACACCAGTCGCAGCGCCTCATACCCCTCCTCCACCGTAGCCCGGTAGATCTCGCCGACGCGGTTGTAGGGCACCTCGCGGCGGCACAGAGCCAGGACCAGGGCCATCCAAGCGTCTCGTCTGCGACCACGAACGGCCTCGGAGAGCAGCACCTGGAGCGATTCAGCGACCACGACCGCCTCGTGCTTGAGGCAGAACTCGCGCATGAGCGCCGCGCGCTGTCCCAGGTCAGGCACGCATTCGATGCGGCGGGCCAGCGACTGGGCAAGGGAGCGCCCTCGTGGGGTGCTCGGTGTCTCGGGGTCAGCGGTCATCGCATGACAGGATACGCCTCGAGAGAGGCTTTCGCACGCCCGATGTCGCGCTCAGCCCTCGTCCTCGCCCATGGCGGCCTTGAGGCGCTCGAGCTCCGCCTCGACGTCCAGGGCCTGGACGGCCTTCTTGGCCCGATAGACCTCAGCGTCCCCAGCCAGCTCCCCCATCTGCTCCACGAGCTCTGCGGTGCCGGGTCGGATGCCTCCACCCTCTGCAACCGCGGCCTCCACCCGGAGCTTGGACTTCTTCTCACGCACCAGATCCAGCTCGCCCTCGAGCAACATCCGATCGCTCTGAAGGGACTCGACCGCGCCCTTGGCCTGGTCATAAGCGGCCTTGGCTTTGAGCAGGACCTCCCGCGCTCTCTCGAGCTTCTCCGAGGGCGCCTTGAGGCGATCGTTCAGGTCGTCGATCGCTCCCGAGAGCCGCTTCTCTTCCAGGATGTATTGGGCCATGAGCCCGCGGTCCCCTTCCGTCGCCATCTCACACCTCCACCGTGTGTCGCACCCACCGCGCGATCGCGGATGCCGTCTCAGCGGCCTTGGCCTGCGGCCCCGCGAGCTCCGCCCCGTCGGGCACGATCGCGCGCGCCTCGATGTAGCTCTTGAGCTTAGGCTCTGTGCCGCTCGGCCTCACGACCAGACGCGAGCCGCCCTCCAGCCAGTAGGTGAGCACATCGCTGCGAGGCAGCCCGGCCGCGTCGGCCTCCGCTCCCGACAGATCCCTGGAGCGCTCCACTTGAAGTCCGCCAATGGAGGCCGGCGGCTCCGCTCGTAGTCGCGCCATGGTCGCCTCGATGCGCGCGCGGCCATCGAGACCCGGGAGCACCGTCGAGATCTGATCGGTGACATGCACGCCGTGCGTCCGCGCGAGATCATGGAGCCGATCCCGCAGGGTCTTTCCTCGCTCTTTCCATCGGGCCGCGAGCTCCATGAGCGCCTGCGCGGCGCCCACTCCGTCTTTATCCCGAACGGCGGGACCCACGCAGTAGCCCAGCGCCTCTTCGAAGCCGAAGATGTATTGCGCCCCCTCGGGCTCAAGCGCCAGGGCGCGATCCCAGATCCACTTAAAGCCCGTGAGCGTCTCCGCATAGCGCGCGCCGTGCTCATGAGCGAGGCGCTCCAACATGGTCGTGGAGACCACGGTGGTGAGCACCAGCGCACCCTCGGGCAGCGTCCCTCGCCGAGCACGCTCTCCCAGGAGCCAGTCCGCGAGCAGGACGCCCAGCTCGTTGCCCGTGAGCTGCGTGTAGCCCAGCTCCGAGGTCGGCTCCGCGACAGCCACGCACAGTCGGTCGGTGTCAGGATCGTTCGCCACGATCAGCTCCGCGCCTACCTGGCGAGCCAGCTCCATGGCCAGGTCCAGGGCGCCATCCTCTTCCGGGTTGGGGAACTCCACCGTGGGGAACTCACCGTCGGGCTGAGCCTGCTCGCACACGGGATGCAGGGCGGTGTGGCCCCGGCGAGCGAGGGCGGTCTGCACCCATCGATGACCCACGCCGTGGAGCGCGGTCGTCACGATGGTGAGGCTCGCGGGCGGCGGCGCTGTGTCCAGGCATTGGGCGTCGAGCGCCGCGAGGTACTCGGGTTCAATCTCCTCATCGACCACCCGAATCAGCCCCTCCGCCAGGGCGGCCTCGAAGTCCGCGCGAGGGAGCTCAAGAGCGGGCCCTGCCCCGTCCGCCGCGCTGCGTATGCGCTGGTCTTGAGGCGAGACGATCTGAGAGCCACGAGGCGCGTACACCTTGAAGCCGTTGTACTGGGGCGGGTTGTGACTGGCGGTGACGATCGCCGTAGCGGCCGCCCCGAGGTGCCTCCCAGCGAACGCCGCCACTGGGGTCGGGACGGGCTGCTCAAACCAATGCACTCGGAGGCCATGGCCCACGAGCACCTCCGCTGTGGTGCGAGCGAACTCCGGAGACATCCGCCGTCCGTCTCGCGCGACGACGACGCCTCGTTCGGCCGCGCCAGGCTCATCGGCGAGGAGCTGAATCGCGAGCCCCGCTGCGGCTCGGGCCACCGTCGCCTGATTCATCCGGCTCGGCCCGCCGCCGAG
>CALCNF010000710.1 GCA_937897815.1 uncultured Pseudomonadota bacterium
GAGACGAATGGACCACAAGGCGCCCGTCTCCTCGAGGGCCTCCTCAACGAGGCGCTCAAGCTCGGGGGCAGGGCGCCAGTCGTCGTTGACCAGGGGATAGACGATCTGAGAGCCCGAGCCGTGCTCTTGCATGCCTCCCATGGTCTCCACGAGTCTGTGGGCGTCCTCGAAGTCGAGCGCTCCCGCGGCGAAGAGGGCCGTGTACCAGCCCATGGAGTTCCCGATCACGGCCACGGGCTCCACCGAGCTGCGGTCGAGGCGCGCGAGGTCGCAGGCTGAGGACAGAAAGGTCAGGCCGGCCGCTCCGGATCCCTTGAGCATGGCTTGGGGATCAAAGCGCTCGGCCTGATCGAGCTCCGTGAGCGGCACCTCATCTCGGGCGACGCGGCTGGCGTCCGCCTGGGTGATCCACTCCTGGGCGAAGGCGCCGTGCTTACCGATCCAGCCTTGGGTCGATGAGGTGTAGGAGCCGCGACCCGGGCACACGATGAGCGTCCGCGTCATGAGGGCCGCTCCTCGTCGACGAGCGCTCGAGCGGCCGCGACGATCTGCGCTTCGCTCGGGAGCACATGCTCCCAGGCGTCGCCCAGGGGGATCAGGGAGTCTTCACCGACGACTCGGCTCATGGGCAGATGTCCAAGCCCGGCCTCGACGAGCCCACAGATCAGGGCCTCGCTCAGGCTGCCTGTGCGGCGCCCCTCATCGACGATCAAGACTCGACCCACGCCCCGGGCGCGCTCGGCGACGGCCTCAAGCGGAAGCGGGGCGAGCCAGCGCAGATCCATGACCTCCGCCTCGATTCCTTCCTCTGAGAGCGTCCGAGCGGCGCGGCGAGAGAGGAGCACGCCGTTGGCGTAGGTGACGATCAGGACGCTCGCCTCCCCCTCGCTCGGAAACGAGCGGGGCTCTCCCAGAGCGACCGCTGTCCCTGGCGCGGGGTGGTCGGTGAGCCAGCCGCCGTCGCCCGGCTCATAGAGGTCCTTTTGCATGTAGAGCGCGATGGGCTCGAGGATGACCACGACGCGCCCATCGACGTGGGCGAGGGCGAGCGCCGTGCGCATCATCCCCACGGCGTCGTCGCCCCGGCTGGGGCAGGCGATGATGACGCCAGGGATGTCGCGGATAGCCGCGATGGAGGCGTCATTGTGGAAGTGCCCGCCGAAGCCTCGCTGGTAGCCGAAGCTGGCGATGCGAATGACCATGGGGTTGGACCACTGACCGTTGGAGAAGAACTGAAGTGTACTCGCCTCTCCGCGGAGCTGGTCTTCGGCGTTGTGGTAGTAGGCGAGGAACTGGATCTCCGGGATGGGAAGCAGTCCCATGTGCGCGGCGCCGATGGCCGTACCCAGGATCGTCTGCTCATCGAGGAGCGTGTTGAACACCCGGCCTCCGCCGAAGTCGGTCTCCAGCCGATCGGTGACGTGATAGACGCCCCCTTTTCGCGCGACATCCTCCCCGAAGATTATGGCGTTGGGGTACTTGATGAGCAGGTCTCGTAGGGCCTGATTGAGGTGCCAGGCCAGGTGCCGGGGGCGCTTGCTGGTCTCCGGGAGGTAGCCTCCGTAGACCTCGGCGCGCGCCTCGCCATAGTCTGCTCGCTCCGCCTCGTTCGCTACGGCGTCCGCGCTCAGCGGCGCCAGCGGCTCCATGAGCGCGGGGGCGCTCGTGTGTCTCGGTCGCTGGGCCGCCTCTCGGGCCAGAGACTGGACGCGCGTTCGGAGCTCTTCGTAGCGCGCGCAGATCTCCTCGGGCTGGAGCACGCCGGCCGCGACCAGCTGGCGGGCGCTCGCGAGCAGGGGATCTCTGGCTTCGGTGGCCGCGATCTGGTCCAGATCGCGGTAGGCCGTCTCTACATCCGAGCCCGCGTGACCAAAGAGCCGCACCGTCCGAAGATGAAGGAAGGTCGGCCGCCGCTTGGCGCGGCAGTGGGAGAGGGCGGCGTTCACCTGGTCCCAGCCCGCGGCCAGATCCAGACCGTCCGCGTAGAAGTAGTCGATGCCGTAGCGATCTCGCACGCTCCGCTCGACCCAGTCGGCCGGCGTGTGGACGCTGATGCCCAGGCCATTGTCCTCGCACAGGAAGACGATGGGCATCGGAAGCCCCTGGCTCGACGCCCAGACAGCGGCGTTTAAGGCCCCTTGGGCGGTCGAGTGATTCAGGCTCGCGTCTCCGAAGGAGGCGACCACGAGGGCGTCTGGGGCGATCCCCGACTCGACTCCGAGGTGATCGGCGCGGGGCTGTGCGAACGCGGCCCCGACCGCCTTGGGGAGGTGGGAGGCGATGGTGGAGGTCTGAGGTGGCATCCAAAGTCGCCTTGAGCCCCAGACCTTGTGACGGCCACCCGATACGGGGTCCTCGCTCGACGCGCACAGCGACAGCAGGATGTCGTAGAGCGGAGTCTCAGCAGGCGCACGGTCCATGCGGCGCACCACGAGTCCACCTGATCTGTAGTGGAGGAAGCAGACGTCGGTCGGGTCGAGCAGGTCGCCGACCAGGGCGTTGCCCTCGTGACCGGCGGATCCGATGGTGTAAAAACCCTCGCCGCGGGCCCGGAGCGCGCGGGCCTCATAGTCGATCATCCGCGAGGCCACCTGAGCCTCGAAGATGCCCAGGGCGCGGCGCCCCGTGAGCTCGGTCTTCTGACCGCGCGGCAGGCGAAGTGGGGCGTCCAGATCGGCGCTGGGGCGCCCGCGAAGCTCCCTCACCGATGCGATGAACTGGGCGTCGACGACCTCGGTTCGAGGTCGATGGCTCATCGGCGTCGCCATGGCTCGTGTCGATGCTCCCCGGGGCTGTGAGCGGTCCCTCTTAGAGTCGGTAGACGATGCCTGCGAAGCCCGAGAGGCCGACGGAGCCGCCCTCGGGGGCGAGCCCGGCAGAATCTGACGACCCATCCGGCTTCACGATGGCGTTGGACTCGATGGGGATGTCCTGGTCACCGCTGCGGATCTTCATGTCACCAAAGAAGCCCATGCTGAACCCGGCCTCGGCCCGGAGGCCCAGCTGAGGCGTGAGCCAAGCCTCGGCCGCGAGTCCCGCGCTGACCATGGGGCCGGAGAGCTCGGCCTTGAGCGTGTCTCCGTTGTTGAACCTCTGCTCCTCACCGTCGGGCCCATTGAGGATGACTGGAGGGGTGTATCCCTCGATCACCTCGAGATCGCCGAAGTCCATGGTGGCGTAGATGCCGCCGACCCGGATGGGGATGCCGATCTTGAAGTTCTTTCCGTCGACGAGAAACATATCCGCGCCGATCTGAGCGGTGACCACGGTCATGGCGCCTCCGATGTGCACGCCGGCCTCCGCGACCGCCGTGCGCGGGCCCGCCAGGTCGTAGACCCAGCCCAGCCTGACGCCAGGGAGAAGACCCAGCTCATCGGTGTTCCCTTCGTCCAGAGGCAGCGAGACGCGCGCCTCCTCGCTCGTGGAGTCCTGGCTCTTGAGACCGTAGAGCTCCCAATCCGAGATGTGGGCGTCGACCAGGCCCTCGATCTGGAACGGGACGACGGCGACGCCGACATGAACCTGGTTCGGTGGCGTGCGGTGGTGTTGCTGGGCGCTGGCCGTGGAGACCAACAAGGCGGTCGTACCGATGGCCGCCAGGGCGCGGATCAAGGGGGCAGTCATGGAGGTCCTCCGTGTTCAGGGCTTCAGGCTTAACGCGTCATCGCCTCGATGTCATCTGGACCGGGCGCGGATCTTCCGGCTGAACAGCGCCAGGGGAAAGCCCTCATCGGTTCCCGGCGCTCTGAGGGTGCGCTTGAGCACCAGGTCGAAGAGCAGCGGGTGCACGGTGAACAGCTCGTCGAGGAGCTTGGCCTCCGCACGTGTGAGGTAGCCGAGCTCCGCCAGGGCGTCGGTTTGGATCAGCACGTCTACAGCCGGGAGCGGATAGTCGCTTCCGTAGGCGATGCGCGAGTGGAGGTCCTTGCGTTCAAGAAGGGTCCGCAGGGGAGCGCCATGGCGGTTCGAGAGGACCACGGCCGAGATCTCCCCGAAGAGGAGCCCCTCGTAGGCCGGCTCCGACATGAGCCGGAGGAACAGATCGAAGTTGGCGACCTCGGGGGCGCCCGGTGTGTCCAGGTCGGCGCCCATTCCCAGGCCACCGCAGTGGGCCACGATCACCGTCACACCTCGGTCGAGGGGCCGGCGGAGCCGCAGGGGGTTGCCGAGGTGCTGCTGGGTCTCGCCGTCGACCGCGTGTTCGTCTCCCGCGTGGCTCAACAGGGCCACTCCCAGCTTGGCCAGCTCGTCATAAAAGGGGTCGCATCGCGGATCTCCAGGGTCGATGCCCATGGAGTTGGGCAGCCACTTGATCATCCGCACGCCGGCCCCATGCCAGCGTCGGAGCGCCTCGAGGGCGTCCGGCCGGTAGGGGTGGATAGAGGCGACCGGCTCCCAGCGGTCGCCGAGGCGGTCGGCGACCTTGACGGTCCAGGCGTTGGGCACATGAAATGCGGTCAGGTCGGGCCGCGCCTGGCCCTCCCCATCGTGGTAGGCCTCGAAGGCGAGGAGCGAGAGGCTGTAGTCGACCGGGTAGCTCTTCACGAGGGCCTGGAGGCGATCGACGTATTGGGAGTCCGTCTTTTCGAGGACCTCGACGCCGCCAGCCATCTGATAGACGGCGGTCTTGATGCGCTTGATGGGGTGAACCCAGGAGACAAGATCGGGGTGAAAGGACGCGCCTGAGCCCTCGTGGCCTGTGGCGATGAGGTGCGCGTGGTGGTCATGAACCGAGCTCACGCCTTCGAGCGCGCGGTCCACGAGGGCCCGAGCCTCCGGTGATAGAGCTTGCCTCCATCGGTCCGCGGTCGTCGCGGGCGTGCCCACGACCAGGGGCGGTACCCAGAGGTTCGACGTGAGGACCGCCAGCGCCAGGAGCGCGGCTCCCGCGAGGGCGACCCGCCTAAAGCGCCCCTTCACGGGTTCGTTCGTTGGCTCCTGACCGTTCATGGTTCGGACACCATCGGGGAACTGGGCGGCGCTCGCAAGGCTCGCTACCCGGGAATAGGCGGGCGTCGCCGTGCCTTGGGGAGAGAGGAGGTGTGAGGATGCAGCGACAGCGACCCTACGTGATCCTGGTCTTCGTGACTCTGCTCTTCGCGTTGGCCGCGCCAGCGAGCGCCCACCAGGAGAGCCCGTACCCGCTCGACACCATCGAGCGGACCGTGCCTCCAAAAGGACCGGTCCAGTGCCCCAAGCTCTCCTACGAGACCTATAAGGGCACGACGATCCCCTATCACCGGTCCACGAAGATCTACACGGGCTTCAAGCCTCATCTTCAGGCCTTCGAGGAGATCGCCCGCGACGTGGCCATCGAGATCTACGGCCGCGCTCCGAAGCGTTTGGTGCACATGGGCACCTTCAACTGCCGCCGGATCCGGAGCTACCCGGAGTTCTTGAGCGAGCACGCCCTGGGCAACGCCATCGACGTCGCCGGGTTTGATTTTGGCCCGCTGCCCCGCGGCGCTGCGCTCCCGGAAGGGGCTCCCAAGTGGGCGAAGGGCGGCTTCAAGGTGCGCATGGATGACCACTGGGACGCGAAGCGGCGCTACAAGATCCACAGCCGGTTTCTAAAGCGCTTGGCCCAGAAGCTCATCCGTCGACCTGAGATCTTCAGAAGCATGCTCGGACCCGCGTGGCCCGGTCACCACAACCACTTCCACTTCGACATGTCGCCGTGGAGGACCGTCGCGGTCTTCAAGGAGGGGCGCCCCGACTAGGGGACCCGCCTACTTGGTCGTCATGAGCCAGGTCCCGTCCCAGTCCTCGTTGGGCTCGGAGTCCTGGAAGATCATGCAGCGCTGGCGGTACAGGCCCGCCAGGGCGTCCTCGGGCCTCATGGCCAACACCTCGTCGAACTTGTCGATGGCGCCCGGCCAGTCCCGGTTGCGGTAGCAGGCCAGGGCAGAGTGATGGGCGGCCAGGAAGTCGATGGGATCCTGAAAGGTCCCCTCGGGGTAGGCGTCGAGCGCCTCGTAGATGGTGACGGGCTCGTCCTTGCCCTTTACCCGAAGTCGGTCGACCTCGCGGAGGAGAAAGGAGTCCTGGAGGTCGTTGGCCGTAAACTCGCTGATCAAGAGGCGGGTCCCGTAGGTCTTGGTCGCGCTCTCCAATCGCGCCGCCAGGTTCACGCCGTCTCCGATCACCGTGTAGTCCATGCGCTTGGCCGAGCCGATGTTGCCGCTGACGACCTCATCGGTGTTCAGGCCGATGCCAATGGAGATCGGCTCCTTGCCCGCCTGCTCGCGCTCTGTGTTGAAGCGATCGAGGGCCAGGTGCATCTCGATGGCCGTTCGCAGGGCGTTGTCCGCGTCCTGCGGAGTCGAGAAGGGAGCACCGTAGACGGCCATGATCGCGTCACCGATGTACTTATCCAGGATGCCCTGATGGCTCATGATCAGGTCGACCATGATGCCGAAGTAGTCGTTGAGCATCGACACGGTCTCCTGGGCGCCATTGCGCTCCGAGAAGTTCGTGAACGCTCGGATATCGCTGAAGAGCACCGTCGACCTCTGGACGCTCCCGCCAAGGGCCTCCTCGCCGTCCTCAAGGAGCTTGTCCGCGACCTCTTTGGTCATGTACCGCGCCATCGTGGAGCGGAGACGACGCTCGGTTGTGATGTCCTCGAGGACCACCAGGCAGCCCATGGCGACGCCGTCGACGTTGAGCAGCGGGTGGAAGGAGACGTTGGCGGCCGTCGTGTGCCGGGCCTCCTCCTCCTCAAAGCAGGGGAGCTTCAGGCTCGCATCCAGAGCTTCATTCACATAGCCGCCGTCGAGGACGATCCGAACGGACTCAGACACCCAGGGGTTGTGATCGCGAAAGAGCTCCTCGACGGAGGCCATCACGAGGGTGTCCTCTCCGTCCGGATCCAGGAGAAGGTCCTGAGCCGCCTGGTTGGCCTTGGTCACTCGACCCTCGGCGTCGACCGTGATCAGGCCGCTCTTCATGCTCTCGAGGATCGCCTCGTTGTAGTTCTTCACCGTGACGATCTCGTCGAAGAGCTGGGCGTTCTCGATGGCGATGGAGGTCTGGGAGCAGAAGGCGCGCAGACGCTGCTCGTCCATGGCGGTGAAGGGGCCCTCCTTCTTATTGAGCACCTGCATGACCCCGAGGGGCACCCCGGTCTTCGTGGTGACCTGGATGCACAGCATGCTCGTGGTGCGGTAGCCTGTCTTCCGGTCGACCTCCTGGTTGAAGCGCTTGTCCTGGTAGACGTCCGGGATGTTCACGGTCTCGCCGGTCGTAAAGACCGTCCCCGCGATGCCCGCGTTCGACGGGAAGCGGATCACGTTCTCCCCGATACCCTGGGCGACGTTGGACCAGAGCTCATGGGTCTTGGCGTCAAAGAGGAAGAGAGTACTGCGATCGGCGTCGAGGATCTCCGTGACCGTGTCCATGATCTTGCGAAGCAGCGGCTGCAGCTGAAGCTCACGGGCGATGGCCGTCGTGACCTCCAACATCTGCGTCTCTTGCTTCCGGACCACGCTCAGGTGCGCGTTGACCCGGCTCTTGATCTGCTTCCTGACCGACAGGAGGATCATGAGAACAAGCAGGCACAGCAGGCCCAGGAGCACGAGCTCCTGCATGCGTCCCGTCGAGGACTGTTCGACGGTTGCGAGCACACTGAGCGTGTGCGCCATGAGCGTGCTTTCCAACATGAGCGTCGAGTATAGGAGGCGGAGGCCCTTGTCGTCGAGCCCAGCCGACGGTTCCTGGACGCCTGTCATGTCGCGCTCGCCCGTTGACGCCGAGCGACCCCTATTCCTGGGCGAGCGCCGCCGATCTCTCGTCGTAAAAGTCGAGCTTGTGGAGCGGCATCACCACAGAGGTCAGGATGTTCAGGAGGTGCGCGCCGAGGCGCTTGTAGAAGCGCGTCAGGAGCACCAATGCGGTGGTCTGGGCCGCGTTGAAGTCGCTCTTGGCCAGCTCCACGAGGAGGACGTCGCAGCGCTTGCCCGCGTCCTTGCCCTCCAGGATCAGGTCATGAGCGCGCTCGCGGTCCTGGGAGTCCATGATCGGGCCAACCGCCTTCATCATCTCCATGGCGCAGCCGATGATCTCCTCGAGCTCCGTGCGGAGGGGACCCTCGGGGATCGCTCCACCACCCAGCTCGCCGACCTCGCTGATGTTCTTGATGTAGTCGCCCATGCGCTCAACGTCCTTCACGAGGGACATCAAGAGAAGAGGGTAGCCGACGTCGTCGCGACTCAGCGTCACGTGGGCGATGATGCGCTTCCTGATCTGACGCTCCAGCTTGTTGACCTTCACGTCCATCTTTCGGATTCGAGCCTTCTCTTCCAGGGTGAGCTGCTGGTCGAGAATGTTGGGTCTCACCTGATCAGCCATCTCTTCCACGAGGGCGAGCATCTTTCGAAATTCGGAGCTCAGGGACGCGAGCGAGTCACCGCCCTGGAAGAGCTTGAAGAGTTCCATCCACATCACATCACCTCCGTGAGGAAGAATATCAGGGCGGGCAGGCCATAGAACACCGAGAACACCAACAACACCGTGCGCTGCTTGGAGCCCTCGGCGAACTCCGCCAACCAGGTCGCGATCTTCAAGGGAACCTGGCGCGTCCGCTCAGGGACGAACCAGATGAGGATACCCGATAGATTGAAGCAGAGGTGGACCAGGGCGATCTGCCGCGCCGCGAAGGCCGCGTCGCCTCCCAGGGCCATGCTCGCCAGGAGCGCGGTCACGGTCGTCCCGATGTTCGCCCCGAGCGTGATCGGGAAGATCTGCGCCAGCGTGACCACGCCCGCTCCAGCCAGCGGGACCATCACCGAGGTCGTGATCGACGAGGACTGAACCATGATGGTGAGGATCACGCCCACCAGGATCGCGATGGTGCCACCCGCGCCGAGAATCCGGTTCACGTAGCGCTCCATTCGGACCACGACCGGTCCCCGCATCACCTTCACGATGGCCGCCAGGGTGACGAGGATCAGGAGCCCTCCGCAGATCGCCCACGCGATGGAGAGGCCTGTGTCTTCGAAGCCCATCTGCTCCAGGGTGCTCTTGACCCACTTCGAGCCGTCCTTGAACAGCGCCTTCAGAGGGCTCTTGTACTTCGCGCCGCTGGCGCCCGTGGTCCACTCGGCTAGTTGAATCGAGACGCGCTCCAGGAAGCCTTGCCCTGTGAGGGCGCGTGTCAGGAGCTCGATGGGCAGCATCGTCGCGACGCTCAGGAAGTTGAACGCGTCATGGCAGGTCGCCGCAGCGAAGGCTCGCTTGAACTCTCCCGCGCGGTTGGAGTGCGCGAGGCTCGCGATGGTCGAGGTGACCGTCGTTCCGATGTTCGCGCCCATGATGACGGGAATGGCGGCGCTCACGTTCATCTGGCCCGAGCCCACCAGGCCCACCACCAGAGAGGTCGTGACCGAGGAGCTCTGAACAAGTGTGGTCGCCAGGATACCGACGAGCAGGCCCAGGAACGGGTTCATGTCCGCCGCGAAGTAGGCGTCCATGGTGCCCTTGCCGAGCTCCTTGACGCCCCCGCTCAGGCAGGTGATGCCCACCAAGAAGATGAACAGCAGGACGAGCGCTGCGAGGAGATTGGGCCAGAGAGGTTTTTGGCCGCTCGAATAAGTTGCCACGTGTTTGATCTTCTCTTGAGTTCCGGAAGCTTCGCTATTGGGGCTCTGCGGGAATCATGAGCGTCGTGCTCGACAGCGACGACACTTCAGCTATCGCATCTACGTTTTGGTCGGGCACTGTGTCAATCTCAAGACGATCAGGAACCATTTCCGTGCCGAGTGCCATTCACCCGCTCAGACCTCAACAATAAGGCTCCTATCCAAGGGCGGCGAGCAGCGTGTCGAACTCCTGGTAACAGGAGATCCGCGCGACGCCCTCAAGCTCGGGCCACTGGCCTCCTCCGCCCAGCACCAGGGTCACATCGCGATCGTCGCACACCCGACGGAGTCGCTTGGCGATTCGACCGAGGCTGCTCACGTTCTCCATCCAGGCCGACGCGGTCACGACGACCAGCTCGATATCAGAGCTCTCGACATGGGAGGCGAGGACGTCCGTGGGCGTGTTCGAGCCGACCCAGACCGATCGCCACTGACGGCTTCGCAAGCAGAGCTCGGCCAGCCGCAGGCCGAGCTCATGTCGCTCGCCTTCCGCGGTCGCCAGGAGGGCGCGCTTGGGCCTGCTGCTCGTCGGTAGCGAGAGGCCGACCTGGACGAGGGCTCGCGCGAGACACTCGGAGGCCTGGTGCTCTTCAGCGATGCTGATCGCGCCCTTCGCCCATGCCTCTCCGAGGGCGGTGAGCACCGGCCCGAGCTCGTCGGCTACGCCCGACCAGCTCCCGGTCTCGCCTCGGAGGGCAAACAGACGGCCGACGACGCTGTGGTGTGAGGCCTCAATCAGGGCGGCGATCCACCCGTCATCATCGAGGGTCGAGGCGTCCGGAACTCCCAGCTCCGTCGGTCCGCGCCTGAAGCCCTCAAGCGCCGAGCGTCTGAAGCGCCGATGCCCGCCCGCGGTTCGCTCACACACGACGATCCCTTCGTCGGCCCAGCGCTTCATCGTCGAGGGGGTGACCCCCAGCATTCGAGCCGCCTCCGAGGTGCTCAAGAGCGCGCTCGGCGCTCCCCGGTCGGTGTCATGAGTTGCCATTAATAGACCCCCTGAATTCCGAACGAGGGCACCAACGGCAGCCCGTTGATGTCCTGACGCTCCGAGTAGTCATAGCGGTAGCCGACGTTCTCGACGTTCTGTTGGTTCGTCGCGTTGTTGATCTCGAGATAGACCTTCAAGAGCCAGTCCTCGTAGCGGAACTCCTTGGAGACCCGCACGTCGAGAGCGAAGAAGTCCTCGATCCGGTCGGAAAGGGGAGGGCCCGCGGGGCGGGGCACATACACGTCCGAGGTCGAGTCGTAGTAGCCGATCGTGAGCGGCGTGTAGGGGTTGCCCGTCGAGTAGCGCATCCGGACCCCGGAGTTCCAGCCGCTGCCCAGGGCATAGGAGGCCACGAAGCTCAGGACGTGGGTCTGATCGTAGGAGAACGGCCTAGCCGGCTCCCCCGGTCGGTCCGTGCGCTTGGACTCCGAGAGGGTGTAGCTCAGCCAGGCGTTGAAGCGCTCCATGGCCAGGCGCGCCAGGATCTCGCCGCCGTACACGGTGCCCTCACCCGCGTTGTCATAGGGCACCGCCTCGGGCTGCGCGGGGTCGAAGGCGACGGGACTCACGAGGTCGTCGAGGAGCTTGGCGAAGAGCTGGACGTCGATGGCGAACATCTCGCCAAGCTGCTGCTTGAGCCCGAGAACACCATAGGTGGATCGCTCGGAGATGAGGTTCGGGTTACCGATGTCGGGGGAGGTCTCGTCGTAGAACGGGCGCTGGGTGTTCAGGCCCGCGCCAGCGGTGAGACGTGTCCCCTCGCTGGCCTGCCAGAACACGGTCCCGCGGGGCTCGACCGTGAAGTCCTGGAAGTCCCCGAACCACTTGTTGAGCCTGGCGCCCGCGATGACGCCAAAGCCGTTGGTCGGCTCCCAGCGGACCTCCGCCCAGCCCTCGGCCTGCTCCTCGAACCCGTCGCTGTCCACGGAGAACTGCTCACGCACCGCGGTCGGGCTGTCGGTCTGCCCTTCTTTCACCGGCCGGGGAAGCTCCAGCTTCACGCCGAAGCTGCGGATGGCCCCCAGGATCCCGCCGCGGACGCGAAGCTTGGAGCTCAAGCGTCGGTCGGCGTCCGCGCGCAAGACCAGCGGGCAGACACGAAGCTTGAAGCTGCGGTCCTCGCCGATCTGGAGCCGGAGCCCCTGATACCCGCTGACCAGGCCCAGGCGAAGGGAGAGGTCATTGCTCGGGATGTACGACCAGGAGCCCTGGATCATGTGGGCCAACTGATTGATGCCGAAGCCCGTCGTCGACGGATCGGAGGCCGAGGGCTCGGCGAACTCGACGCTGAACCCGTCGTCGGTTCCATAGGCGAGGAGCTTCAGGCGCGAGCGCGGGCTCGGGTTGTGGTCCGCTCGGAACTGATAGTCGTAGTAGACGGGCGCCGCGACGAGGTTCGCACCTGCGCCGCTGCTCTCGAGGATCGCCGGCAGGATGGCGTCGATGTAGCTTCGCCGGACCCCTCCGGAGATCGCCCACTCGTCTCCCACGGGCGTCGAGGCCGCCACCGACGTGTGGTAGGTGTTTACGTCGGCTCGGAAGTGCACGTCATCGGTGGGGATCGGGGCGAGCGTCAGGTTCAAGATTCCGCCCGTCGCGTTTCCGTACTCCGTTGAGAAGCCCCCGGTGCGGAAGTCGATCTCACCGATGTAGACCTCCTGGAGGATCGAGTAGATGTTTCCGAAGTGATAGAGCTGCGGGGAGGGTAGGCCGTCGATGAAGTACTTGGTGTCCTCGGGCGCCGAGCCACGAACGATGATCTGGCCGGCTCCGGGCCCAGCCCCTGAGACGTGGCCGACGCCGGGCATCACCTCGATGACTCGGACGGGATCTCCGGCGCCGCCTGGGATCTCGCTGGCGACCTTGGCGCTCACGATGACGCGGCTCACGTCCGACTTGGGACGCTCGACCGTGATGCGGTAGCGACTGCGTGGCAGCGGCGTCAGGCGCAAGACCAGCTTCGGATCCTCCAGCGGCACGTCGAGCTTCGTGCGCAGCTCCTCGTGGTCATAGGAGGGCACGACGATCGTGACCTTGCCCTCGGGCACAGACTCGAAGGCGAACCGCCCCTCGGCGTCTGTGACGACCTCGACCCCTGAGGGCAGAAGCCGGACGACGAGCCCTGGGAGACGGGTTCGGGTCCCGAGCTCCTGGACGACGCCCTCAATGTCCCCGGTCTGGATGGGCGGCGGCTCCGGCTTCGGCGGTCCCTCCGCGCGGATGGTCCAGCGAATCTTCACGGCCACGATCGCGTCGCCCAGCTGGGCTGGCGTGAACACCAGGGCGTTGGCGGCCGCGAGGACCTCAGCGTCACAGGCGGCGTCGATACCCGTGACGATCATCACCTCATCGGTCTCGCCGGTCTCGCGAATCAGCATGGAGACCTTGGCCTTGGCCGCGCCGCCCTCTCCCAGGCTCGGGCAGCGCACGACGGGGCGCTCGCTCGCGAGCTTCGGTGGGGTGACGCGCTGGGCCTGCTCAGAGGGCGCCTCTTCAGATGCCCCCTTGTCTCCAGGCGCCGGAGCGGGCACCTCCTTGGATGGGCTGGGGGCCCCTTCGGGCTTCGCGGTCTGCTGCGCCGGCTCGTCGGGCGCCTCCTGGGCCAACGACAGGCCGGTGCTCAGGCTCATGAGCGCCACGACGGTCAGGAGCGTGAAGAGGGGCCTCATAGGCTCACCTCCACCTTCGTCCAGGTGGCGCCCTCTCCAAGGAAGCGGGAGATCACGTAGAGGGTCAGGTTCGTCTCCTCACCTTCCAGGGTCAGCATCGTGCTTCCGTCCTCGGTGATTCGCCACGGGTCCATCGCGCCCGCGGTCGTGTAGAACGACGTGGTGGTTCCCTCGCTGGCTTCGTCGCTCGACCAGACAGGCGCGACCTCGATCTCCGTCTCGTTCGTCCCCGCCCACTCATCGGGCGCGACCCCGTCGAGGAGCACGCCTACGAGCTCCGGGTTGTTCGGCGCCGCGGTCAGGCTCACGGAAAGGACGGCTGGGACCACCTCGTCGCCGTCGCCGTCCACCAGGACATACACGCTCTCCAGCAGGTCCTTGTATTCGTCTGGGATCGGGACGGCTCCAAGATCGAGCGTCGCCTTGTGCTCGCTCTCGGATGGGGTCAGAGTCCACGTGGGCGTGACACACTCAAGGCCGTTCTCGGTGCCCACCCAGGGCGCGCCACACGCGGTCCAGGTGAGCGCGTCCACACCGACGGTGAGCGCCTCGAGCTCGAACTGCTGATCGTTCGCCTCATCTTGGGTGGCGCGCAGGGCCAGGATGGTCCCCTCTTCCACCAGCGAGGGCTCGAAGTCCATGGAGCAGCCAGCGCTCAGGATCATGAGCGCGCCCAACAGGGGCGCGGTGAGACTCAGACGCTTCATTTGAACTCCACGGTGAAGGGGATCCGATCGGCGCTCGGGCGGCCGTTCTTGATCGCGGGCTTGAAGGTGCTGGCCAGCAAGGCCTTCTTGGCGGCGCCGTCGAGGAGCGGCTCAATGCCGCGAACGATCGTGACCCCATCGACCTTGCCCTTGGCCGTGACGCTCACGCTCAAGACGACTCGGGCGGGGAGCACCGCGGTGGCCGCTGGGGGAAAGGTGGGTTTGACGCACCGTCGGCAGGTCGCCTTTCGGTCCTTCGGGCGCTCCGCCGCCGGGACCGCCTCTTCGAAGACCTTCGCCTCCTCGGCCTCTGGATCGAACTCGCGCTCGACCTCTTCATCGGTCGCGTCCGGGTCCAGGTCACCCAGATCGAGCACGCTGCCGGCCTTCTTGTCGGGGGCGACCTCCACCACCGCGGCCACTCGCGCGCCGGAGTCGCCCTTGGCCGTCAGGGTTCGCGGTGGCCGCCGCTTCTTTCGCCCCTGCCGTTTTCGGGGCTTCTTCTTCTTGGCGATCTTCTTGGGCGCTTTGGGCGCCTCGACCTTCGGCTCTGGCGCCTTGGGTGTCGGCGCCGGCGGCGCTTCTACCTTCGGCGGCGGCGGCTTCGGACGCGAGACCATGCGCGCTTGGACTCGCCGTGCCTCCTTGGGGGCCTCTCGGACCTCTCCTGGAGGCAGGCTCGCGAGCAGGCCGACGTGGACGACGAAGGACGCCGCCGCCAGCCAATAGAAGCTCCTGGTGGGTCGCGCGCTCACGTCAGCCTGAGGTCACATCGGTCTGGATGGCGAAGCGGTAGATCCCCTCGCGCCGTAAGAGATCGAGGAGCTTCACGAAGTCCTCGTGGGAGGCGGCCTTGTCGGCGGCGACGATCGCCTCGGCACCCTCGCCCATGCGCCCCACGAGCTCGCGGGCGGAGGCGATGATGGACTCGCGGGTCGCCGGAGCGCCGTTGTGGATGTACTCACCGTCCTTGGTGACCACGACGGTCAGCGGTGGGGTCTCGACCTTATCGCTCGACGCAGCCGTGGGCAGCTCGATGGCGATGGCGTGATCGTCCTCGGTGATCA
>CALCNF010000711.1 GCA_937897815.1 uncultured Pseudomonadota bacterium
CCACCGCGCGACCCCGAGCGAAGTCCAGGACCCGCAGGCGGCGATTGCCGGGCACAACCAGCAGATCCGCCGTAGGGCCGTCGCCCTCCACACAAAAGGACGCTCGGCTCGACAGGCGCAGCCCTGCGGCGGAGGCGAGCGCGGTGCCGAGGAGCCACTGAGCGACTCGTCGGGATCGACGAGGTGTGTTTCGAAATCCGTCTCGAAGATAGGTCCGACCCGCCGCGCCAAGGTTGGGGGCGAAGTACGCGCTCAGGAGATCGTGAGCGCGCCAGCGCTGACCAGGTCCGTCCACCTCGAAGCGGAGCGCGCCGTCAAAACGAGACGCCCAGACCTGGTTGAGGGTCTGGGCCGTGATCGCATCGATGGGCTCTCGCTGGGCGAACTCGCTGAGCCTCATGAGACCAACTCCGGGACCTGCTCCATGATTTGAGCGTGAACCTCATCGATGGAGCGCTCGGCGTCGATCACGACGAAACGCGCGTCACTCGACCAACCGTCGTAGATGCCGTGCCGCTTCACGAAGACGTCACGGGTGTCGGGGAAGGGCTCGGCCTTTCGCTCCTGTCGCTCAAGGGCCTCCTGAGCGCTTAAGAGCAGCAGGATGTTCACCCTGGGACGGGGACACAGAGCGCGCAGCAGTCCGGCGACGGCGCCATTGAGCGCCACATGACCAGAGAAGCGCAGATGAAGATCCAGGACCGCGTCCCATCGATAGCGATCGCAGATGACCAGGCGACCCAGCCACGAAGCGCACCGCACCTTGATGCCGTAGGTCCAGATCGTGTCGAGCACAGCGACGGTGATCCAGGCCCGACGAACCCAAGGACGGGAGAAGGCCTGTTCACGCGCCACGCCGGAGCCAGGAGGTGGCAACACATCGCTGCGGCGGCGCAAGAGCGCCCGCAGAGCGTCGAGCTCATCGGAGTAGCCAGGTCGGTACCACCGCACCCGTGGGGAGCGCCCCGCGGACTCCAGTCGTGAGACCAGCCGCTCGATCTGCGTGCTCT
Organism: uncultured Pseudomonadota bacterium; assembly: GCA_937897815.1. Taxonomy (GTDB): domain Bacteria; phylum Myxococcota_A; class UBA9042; order PHBI01; family CALCNF01; genus CALCNF01. The sequence goes on from CALCNF010000711.1 coordinate 1,011, forward strand.
TACCCGAGCAATCCACACCGGAGACCGCGATGATCATCCCTTGACCACCCGACGGCGAAGCCAGAGACGGCGCAGCACGTTCAAGCTCAAGATGAACCCATAGGTGAAGTTGCGCGTGCCGAGGGGCGCGTGGCGGCGGGTGATGTGCCACCAGACTCGCGCCGCGTCTCCGCTCTTCTGATCCGTGAGGTAGCGCCAGATGGATCGAACACGATCCGTCAACGAGGACGCCTGCGTGCTGTGGCCGCTGTTGTCGACCTCCAGGGTCACCCGCGCTCTGGGCACGACGTGAATGGGAACCTTGGCGGCTCGCAGGCGAAGCGAGAAGTCTACATCCGCGCCGTAGTGGGGCAGGTGCTTTTCGTCGAAGAGGCCAAAGCGCTCGAAGAGCTCCATGGGTACCAAGACCGCCCGACCGTGAGCCTCATCGGTAGGAAACGGATCCGTCGGCAGTTCCGTGACCGCCGTTCCGGCGGGATACAGATAGCGACTCGTCATGATGGGGATCCAGGGCGCGAGGCGCCTCCAGGAGGAGCCCGCCCACCAGACCTTCGAGGTGTCCTTGGAGTCGAGGACGAGGGAGGCGAATACCGCATCTCGTGAGCCCTGGGCCGCCTCAAGGAGACGCTCGACGGTGTCGGGAAACAGCACCACATCAGGGTTGAGCAGCAACGCATAATCGCAGCGCGCCGAAATGCATCCCTCGAGCGCCCGGTTGGTGCCGCCGGTCCACCACTGCTCGCCGTCGCCCTCGA
>CALCNF010000712.1 GCA_937897815.1 uncultured Pseudomonadota bacterium
CACCTTCAGCGCCCGGATCAGAGCGTCCCAGTTCCCCTCGTCCATCCAGTCCCGAAACATCTGAACCATCAGATCGGCGAGCGTCTCCGTCTCTCCGGGCTGCGCTCCCTGAACGAGGCGGCCCCAGATCACGGCGAAGCGGTCCATCCCCAGGGCTTCGTCTTCACTTACGCGAGACCGCCAGCCGCGCATGTGCTCCTCGGGCGGGAACTCAGACTCAGTGATCTGCAGGGCGCCACGGCTCACGAGGCTCTCGGGTTGCGTGGCTTTGGAGAGCGAGCCCGTGTCCAGCGCGGCCTTTCCACTCGAGGGGCGGAAGAGGTCCAGTCGCTCCTGGATCTGGTCGGCGAGGCTACGCGTAAAGCCTCTCTCGGGATCAAAGATCTCTCCCTCCGCGTACGCGTCGATCGCGTGGTAGCGGATGTGGAGAAAGTCGGCCTCCCACAGGCGGGTCACGGTGTCCTCGTCTCGTTGCTCTCCTTCCCAGGAGTCCTCATCGGGCTCCTGGACCACGGCGGGAGCGTCGTCCTCCTGTGCGACGACGATGGTCATAAAGGCCTTCACCTCGTCGAGGGTCAGCCCGGGTAGGAACGACAGCTCGCGCAGACCGTCTTTGAAGAGATGGAAGTAGGCGTGCACCGTGCGTCCGCCGGTGTCGAAGGCCCGGCCCTTGTAGTTCAGCCCCTCCGACCGGACCTCCAGGATCAGGTCGTCCGCCTCTTCGAAGTGCGTCGTGAGCGTCGTGTACAGCGCCTCGACAGCGTTCACGGAGAGCTCGCCCTTGCCCATATAGAGCTTGAGCGTCTTGACCGCTCGGTCGAGCGCCGTGTAGCAGGCCTCGACGGTGGGAGGGATGGGGCGCGCCTTTTTCTCTGACATCTGCGGACTCGGGTTTCCTCGACGTTATCCCTCACGTTAGGCTGGGCGGCGGCCAGTGACAAGGCTAGGCCGTGCTGATCGGATGGGAACTTGGTAGAGTCGAAGCCTGACGAACAACTCGCAGGGAGAGCATCGTTGGCGAGCGCGTGGCTGCGGTACATCTGGATAGCGATGGGCGTCTTTGCCATGAGCGCCTGCGCCGCCGTGCCCCCACCCCCTGGGCCGCCCGTTCCGCTCGACGAGCTGGACCCTGTGCCGCCAACTGCGAAGGCGGAGCCTGAGGCGACGGCCGATGAAGCGCCCGAGCGGGCCGTTGTCGAGCAGCAGATCGGAAAGCGCGAGACGGCGAAGGTCGCCGCGCAGGCCGAAGAGAAGCCCATGAGCGCTGAGGAGGTCGTGGACGCTGTTCGGCAAGAGGTGAGCGGCAAGGACTCCTGGGCGGCCTATCAGACGGACCAGCGTTTCGATTGCGTCGGAGGACTCACGACCCTGGAGACGCCGTTCTTGTTTCGAGCGGGAGAGTCGAACGTGACCCTCGATGGGTGGCGTGGGGTGGTCGAGCGGCAGGGGGACGATGCGCGCCCTGTGCGACTAGGCGTGCTCAGCGCCATCAAGGACCGGTATCCAGACACCCTGATGAACCTGACCGAGTTTATCGCGTGGTTCGACCAGGAGAACGTCGATCTGATCGTGCTGAACGGTGATGTCGCTTACGAGAGCGATGATATGGCCTTGATCCTGGAGCACGTCGCGCGGTCACCGCGCCCCATCTGGGTGATTCCTGGAAACGCGGATCCTGTGTCGGGCTTCAACCTCGCCCTACGGCAGCTCTCCGGGCGGTATCCCAATCTGATCAGCGGCTCG
>CALCNF010000713.1 GCA_937897815.1 uncultured Pseudomonadota bacterium
GACCATCGAGGGAGAGCGACAGGACACGCTCTTCATCGCGCCGTCTGGGGGAGAGCGGATCACGGTCGATGGGCACGAGGTGATGACCATCTCCCTCGCCGCTCCCCTGGGACAGGCCATGGTCGGCCTCGAGGAGGGGGACGACTTTGACGTGTCCCGCCCGCACGGGACCGAGACCTATGAGGTGATTCAGGTCCAGTGAACAGCGTTCGCGGACCTGTTATCATGGCCCTGTGACGAGATCGTTGAGGGTGCACGAGGACGGGAGCGAACGACGTGAAGAAGACCATCTTACTGCTGATCCTGGTGGCCGCGGCCTTGACCCTGGGGGCCTGCGAGGACGGAGCGATCACGACCGAGCCAGGAGAGCTCGACGTGGCGACCGCGGACACCGAGTCATCGACCGACGCAGATGTGACGGCCGTGCCTGTCCCCGACGTGGTGGCGATTCCGGATACCGACCCCGCCGAACCCTGCGAGCCCGGGACCGGGTGCTTCGAGGAGCAGTGCGATGGTCCTGACGAATGCATGTCCGGCATCTGCGTTCAGCACGTCGGCGAGAAGGTCTGCTCGAAGACCTGCGACGAGGAGTGCCCGGACGGGTGGACCTGCAACCTGGTCACAGGCGGCTCCGACGGGCAGTACGTCTGCACGTCGAACTTCTCCCATCTGTGTCTGCCGTGCTCGAGCCCTGAGAGCTGCGCAGGAGACACCCCGAACGCGTGCGTTCCGTACGCCGATGGCGGCAGCTTTTGTGGTGGAGCCTGCGACCTCAACAATCCCTGCCCCGGTGGCTACGCGTGCCAGGAGGTCGAGACCTCGACCGGCGGTTTGAGCTACCAGTGCGTCGCCACGAGCGGCGTGTGCTCGTGCTCGACGCTGGCCATCAACAGCAGCGCTGCCACGCCCTGCTACGAGGAGAACGAACACGGGGTGTGCGAAGGATCGAGGCTCTGCGGGGTCGAGGGTCTGAGCGCTTGCGACGCGGCGACCCCCGCGGCGGAGATCTGTAATGGAGTCGACGACGACTGCGATGGAGCGACCGACAACGACACCTGCGATGACGGCAACCCCTGCACAGCCGACACCTGCCTGGGTGCCGATGGCTGCAGTCACGAACCCCTCGACAGCGGCGAGTGTCTCGACGGTGATGTGTGCACGGTAGCCGACCACTGCGAGGCCGGCGTCTGCGTCGGAACCCTGGTCGACTGCGGTGACGACAACCCCTGTACCGAGGACTCCTGTGATGGCGCGGGCGGCTGCATCAATGCCCCCATCGTGGGCGTGTGTGACGACGGGGATGACTGCACCCTGGGTGACCTCTGCAACGCTGAGGGACAGTGCGCTGGCGGCGTGACCCTGGACTGCGACGACCAGAACCCTTGCACGGATGACGCTTGCGGCCCGCAGGGGTGCGTCCACACCCCCAACACGAACCCTTGCGATGACCAGAACGCCTGCACGAGCGAGTCCGCGTGTCTCGACGGGGTCTGCCAGGCTACGGCGACGGTCGTCTGCGATGACGAGAACCCGTGCACGACCGACATCTGTGACCCGGCGACCGGATGCGGCGCGGTGAACCACGCCCTCCCCTGTGACGACGGAGATGTCTGCACCCTTGGGGACCAGTGCGCGGATGGCGCCTGCGTTCCTGGCACCACTCCGCTGGCTTGCGACGATCAGAACGGCTGCACCGACGACGCCTGTGACGCTGAGCTCGGCTGCACCTATGTTCCCACCAGCTCCGCCTGTGACGACGGCAACGACTGCACGGTCATGGACGTGTGCAGCGAAGGCCAGTGTATGGGCGCGGGCTCCCTCGCCTGTGACGATGGAAACCCGTGCACCGTCGACAGCTGCCTGAGCGACGGCGGCTGCGCCCACGAGGCTGTCGCCGGCTCCTGCAGCGACGGCGACCCATGCACCCTGAACGATCAATGCGTAGAGGGGCAGTGCGTGAGCGGGGACGACCTCGTGTGCGATGACCAGAACGGCTGCACCGACGACAGCTGTGACCCGGAGGTCGGCTGCGTGTTCTCAGCCAACGAGGCCGAGTGCGACGACGGGAACGCGTGCACCAACCTCGACATGTGCTGGCAGGGCACGTGCGTGGCCATGGGGACCATCGACTGCGATGACGGCAACCCGTGCACCTCGGACGCTTGTAAGCCCCTTGAGGGCTGCGAGCACACGGCCATCGATGTGCCGTGCTCCGACGGGGATCCCTGCACCACCAGCGACACGTGCGTCGCGGGGAGCTGTGAGGCCGGCCCCCCACTGGGTTGCGAGGATGGCAACCCGTGCACGAGCGGAACATGCGACTCGGGCTCATGTGTCTTCTCACCCTCCGATGGGCCCTGCGATGACAGCAACGCGTGCACCGTGGGCAACACATGTGCCGACGGCGTGTGTGGCTTCGACACGCTCCTCGACTGCAATGACGACAACCCTTGCACGGAAGACAGCTGCGAGCCGTCGACGGGCTGCGATCACCAGAACAACGAAGCGCCGTGCTCCGATGGGAATGTATGCACCCAGGAGGACGCGTGCGTGGACGGGGAGTGCGTGCCTGGGCCGGCGCTGGAGTGCGATGATGCCAATGAGTGCACCGTCGACTCCTGCGACGCTCTTGAGGGCTGCGAGATCACCGATGCGGCCGACGAGACTCCGTGCGGACCCGACGATACGACCTGGTGCGAGCAGGGTGAGTGTGTCGAGGCCCCCTTCTGCGGGGACGGCGTCACTCAGGGCGACGAGCAGTGCGACGACGGCAATGAGACGCCGGGAGATGGCTGCGAGAACAACTGCACCTACACCCTGGACGGCTTCGAGGAGTTCCTTGAGCCGGGCGCCCACGTCTTCACGGTCCCGCCGGGCATCTTCGAGATCCGAGCCCTGGCCATCGGCGGAGGAGGCAGCGGAAACTACTGCGGAGGTTGCAATGGAGGCGGAGGAGGAGGAGGAGCGAAGAGCCTCGTGACCGTCGAGCCGGGTCAGCAGATCGAGCTCATCGTGGGCCGCGGAGGGGGCAACACCGGTACCGACGCGCCCCACCTCGATGGTGGCGACTCGTCCATCGCGAGCCCCGTCAACATCCTCGCCACCGGAGGATTCACCCAGGGCCCGGGGGGTACGGGCAGCGGTGGCAATCTCCATAACAGCAAGGGGGGCAGTCACGGAGGCACCATCAACGCCTACAAGATCGACGGCGTCCCCGACGAGCCTGGGGACGCGGGAGGATCCGGCTCGGGCCTACAGGGCTTCGGTTCGGGACCGCCAGCGGGCAGCGGACTCGGCTACGGTGGTGGAGGTGGCGGGCAAAACTGCCAAGGCTATGGAGGTCCCTGCGGTGGCGCCGCTGGCGGAGCGAACGGCTACTCAGGTGGCAGCGCGGGTGAAGACGGCGGAGGTCCCAGCGGCGGGAAGACGGGCAACGAGGCGGACAACCAGTGGTTCTGGGACAACTGCTCCGGGCACAGCCAATACAACGGCGGCGGAGGTGGCTCCTTCGGCGGCGGTGGCGGCAATGATGGCTCGGGCCAGGGCGACGCTCAGTGCGCTGTAGGGCTTTACCTGGGCGGCGACGGCGCCCACGGCTACGTCCGCTTCGAGTGGGGCAACCCCTGAGCGAGACGCGCTCTCCTCCCCTGAACTTCTCTGGTTTCAGCCAAGCCAGCAGCCTCCCACAAGAGGATCCTGACGGTTCGGTGGCGCTGCCGCGCGGGGATACAAGCCGTGTAACCGAGGCCACTGGTTTTTGCCTCAGGCCTCATCTAGAATCGGCTCTCATGAACATTTAATGGCGCGTGATGCGACGGGCGAACGGTTGTTGAGACTACCGCATTCCTGCTCGTGCGCGGCAACCTGGAGAGCAATGTTGTATCGGTGGGTGTTCTTGCTGGCGGTCCTTACCGCGACCGCGTGCGGCGAAGAGGCGTCTCCGCCTGTAGCCGCGACCTCAAATGACACGGTGACAACGACTGATGTTGCCGACACTCTAGACTCGGGTCCGGTGCAGTCCGAGCGGATGATTGAGGGCCGGATCTACGAGGCTGAGTCGGGGCTCGGCATCGGGGCCGCTGAGGTCTGTTCAGGCTCTGCGGATGCTCCGTCCTGTGCGACGACGGACGCCTCTGGTGAGTTCCAACTTTCGGCTCCGAGCGGGGCACA
>CALCNF010000714.1 GCA_937897815.1 uncultured Pseudomonadota bacterium
AAGCGACGCGGCGTCGCCATGCTCCGAGGCGTCATGGTGACCTCCTCGGTCGTCGCCATCGTGCTGGGCTTCTACTGGGTGGGGAGCACCTGGCCGACGGCGTAGCCTGCGCTAGCTGAGCGGCGTCACGCCCGCATACCGAACACCGGTCAGAGCGGCGACCTCCCGGTCGATCGTCGTCAGGTCGCGGACGGCGAAGTCCGAGAGGCTGTGGTGGCCGCAAGCCCGCGCCAGGACCTCCATCAAGTGGGTCGTGGCCGTGAACCAGTTTGTGAGCTGCTGGGCGCTCTTCTGGACGATGAGCCGCTCTCGGAGATGCGCCTTCTGGGTCGCGATGCCCACGGGGCAGTTGTTCGTGTGGCAGGCTCGCATACCCAGGCAGCCGATCGCCTGCAGGGCCGAGTTGGAGACCGCGATGGCATCCGCGCCCAAAGCCATGGCCTTCACGAAGTCGCTCTCGGTTCGCAGCCCCCCCGTGATGATAAGGCTCACGTCGCCGGCGCCGACCCGGTCGAGGTGGTGACGCGCTCGAGCGAGAGCGACCATGGTGGGAACGGAGATGTTCTCCTTAAAGATGTCAGGTGCCGCGCCTGTCGCGCCGCCGCGGCCGTCCAGGATGATGTAATCAGCGCTGGCGGCGAGGGCGAAATCAATGTCGTCCTCGATGTGCTGGGCTGAGAGCTTGAAGCCGATGGGGATCCCGCCGCTCTCCTCCCGGATCTCGTCGGCGAGCTGGCGATAGTCCTCGGGTGTATTCAGGTCGTCGAAGGTGGGAGGGCTGATCGCGCTCTGCCCTTCCTCAAGACCACGCACGGTCGCGATCTTCCCGACCACCTTCTCTCCCGGGAGGTGCCCGCCTGTTCCTGTCTTGGCGCCCTGTCCCCCTTTGAAATGGAAGGCTTGAACCTTCTGCACCTTGTCCAGGCTCCAACCAAAACGACCGGAAGCCAGCTCATAGAGGTAGCGAGCGTTCGCCGCTTGCTCCTCCGGGAGCATGCCGCCTTCGCCAGAGCAGATCCCCGTACCCGCCTCCTCGGCGCCCAGAGCGAGGGCGACCTTGGCCTCCTCCGAGAGCGCGCCATAGCTCATGTCGCTCACAAAGATCGGGATCTCGAACCGCAGGGGCTTCTTGGCCCTGGGTCCCAGCGTGAAGCTCGTGTCTACCGGCACGTCCTCCATAAGCGGCGGTCTCGACATCTGCGCCGTGAGCAGCTGCAGGTCATCCCAGCGGGGGAGGTGCTCTCGGGCGACCCCCATGGCGCTCACAACGCCATGGTGGCCCACGCCATGAATACCGCCCTTTGCCAGCCTCTGGATGTAGCCGACCTTGTCCTCTTCGAGGTGCCCGTGAGAAGGGTCGGCGTAGAGACCCAGATACTCGTCTCGGCGGAAGGGTTGGGGGTTTTTTGCGCCCCACGCGGTGATCTCGTCCGCGTCGACCCAGACGCCGTCCTCTTCGACCCAGGCCGTGAAGCGCTCAAGGGCCTCGTCGTTGCTGTACTCGGAGACTCCGGTGTCGAGTCGGTAGTCCCACATGTGAACGCCGCAGAGAAGATTGTCGCCTTCGACGAAGCCGTCCGACATCAGAGCGCCTCGGTGAAGGCAGCGCCCGTACAGGACGCGAATCTCGTCATCAAAACGAACGACGACCAGGTCAACCTCGGCGACCAGGGCATAGGCAGGAGAACGGTCCTCAAGCTGGGACCAGGTGGCGATACGGTGGGGCGTCATGGCACCCTCCTTGTGTGTGTAGGCAAGCAGGATGCTAGCCTGGCAAGAACAGGATGGCGAACGCAGGTAGGTTCATGGACGTATTCGCGCAGGTGCTCCTCTGGCTTTCAGCCGCAAGTTTCGCGGGTATCGGGCTCTTGTTTCTCTATGACCCGGTGCGCTGGGCGTCCACGGTTGACGTCGAGCCCACCTCGGATGTGGGACGCGTGGATCTCCGCGCGACCTATGGAGGTGGGTTCCTGGCCATGGGGCTGTTCTGGCTCTGGTGTGTCCTCGACGAGTCACGGGTGGCAGCGGGCTTGTGGAGCATGAGCTTGAGCTATGGGGCGCTCGCCCTCGGTCGATCCCTCGGGTGGCTGGCTGGCCACCGGCTCGACGGGAAGATGTGGTTCTTCCTCGCCTTTGAGGTCGTCGCGCTAGCCGCCTGCGTCTGGTGCATCGCCTCAGGGTTCGAAGCTTAGGTCCAGCAGGTAGATCTGCGTTCCCTTCTCGCTGATTTGGCCGTCCAGCCAGCTGATCTCCGGGTCGTCAAGCGGAGAGGTGTAGTTGGCCAGTAGAAAGGTGTCGCTCCCTGTGCGTCGGACCGAGGGGAAGGCCGTGTCGCCGGCGCCTGGCAGATCCATCAGGTGCACCAGGCTGCGCTCCTCCTTGTTGATGCGGAAGACCGCTGTGGTCTTCGGGCTCAAGGAGTACGTCAGCAGATCCCCCTCGGGCCCGAAGGTCTCGCCCAGGTTCCTCCTCGCCACAACGTAGATCTCGTCGCCATGCCGAAAGAGCTCCGGCGAATCGAATCGTCGAGGGGCCGACTGTGCTGGGCACTCCCACGTGCCGAGCGAGGATGAGGCGGCCCAGCAGACATGGGAACCGCAGCCGCTCTGGTCACAATCCTCATTTCGCGTAAGGGCCCAGAGAGAGCCGTCCACATCAAACTCGAATGCGGCCTCAGAGACGCCGCCTACATAGACAGTCGCCTCGTCGCCAACCGGCATCCAGGAGTGCCCGTTATCGCTTTGGCGGAAGCGGAGCTCGAGGGGGTCCGTCTGGGCGTCCTGATAGTGCCCCCCGATGTAGCTGGTCATGTAGGCGACTCCGCCCCTGACCTTGATGTCCCATGGGACCTCGACCTCCTCGAAGACTCGCTCGGCGGACGTCCAGGTGCCGTCCGGCTCCATCGACCTCTGCCAGATCTCCTTGGGCTCGAAGGCGGTGGGCTCGACGCCGGCCTCGAAATACATCAGGAACAGCCGCCCACCGATGTCATAAAGGCGTGGCTCTCGGACATCCGCGCCGTGATCCGCGACGAGCACATCCCGCCAGCTTTCGCCTCCATCGCTGGAGGCCATGACGAGGAGCTGCGCGGCCTCGTCAGCGAAGTGATAGGGCCCGGTTCTCCAGGCGAGGTAGAGGTCTCCCTGGAAGAAGTGGATGTCCACGTTATTGTTGCTCGCCTGCGCGACCAGCGCGCTGGGCAGGTTGTCGTCCGGGACCACCCAGCGAGGGGCGCTGGCTGTGAGGCTTGAGGGGCTGGACGTGCTCACCGAATAGTCCGCCGGGTCGTCCGACGGGGCGGCGGGTGAGGCGGCGTTCCCCGCTCGTTCAACGTCCCCCGTGCAGCCAAACAGCAGCAGGCCGGTAACGCTCAGGGTTAGGCAGAGCCGACGTGCGCGACTCACCGGGACGATGAGGCCTCCCCGCCGAAGCCGCAGGAGGGCCAGGAGTCTGCGCAGGCTCCGCTCTCAACGATGGGGGCGACGCAGTCGATGTACGCCTTGTAGGCCTCGGTGGCCTCGGCGGCGAGGCACCGATCCAGGCTGCTCCCAAGCGCCATGCGATTCACGAAGCAGGGCCCGAAGTGGTCGTCACGTG
>CALCNF010000715.1 GCA_937897815.1 uncultured Pseudomonadota bacterium
CATGAGAACGCTCCCGGCTATCCTCTTCGCCGCCCTCCTGGCCTCCAGCCCGGTGGAGGCCTCGGCCCAATCGATGGACGTCATGACGGTCCAGGGTCTCGCTCATGACGCGTCAGGAGAGAGCCTGGCTGTCTGGGTGGAGGCCGGCCTGCTCGTCCGGGACACCACCGGCGCCTTCACCTTTATGTGTACGGCTGGGTGGGAGGACGCGGGCGCGGAGGCGCGCTGGCTGGTTCAAACCGCTCCGAGCCGCCCATTGATAGCGGGGTCCCAGGGACCCTACATGGCCCTTGAGTCTGGCTGCACCTGGGCCCGGATCAGCGGGGCTGCGGACAGCGCAAACATCACCGGCATGCACGCTACGGAGGAGGGGGGTGGCGTCGTGGTCTTCGCTATGACCCGTGATTTTGGACCCGACGAGGTCGCGCGCACCGAGGACGGCGGGTTTACCTCGGCGAGCACCGGTGGGTTCTCCCAACTGGATACGCGACTCACCGGGTTGGTCGGAGACGGGGACGTGTTGGTCATGTCCGGGCTCGGGATCACCTCGGGGGCAAGCTCGATGTGGCTCTCCGAGGACGCGGGTGACTCCTTTGTCGCCTTGGAGTTGGCGGGTTACGAGGGCGGCGCGCTCGTGGGGCTCGGAGGTAGGACGCTCTGGCTCATGGTGGACGCGCAGCTGGTCGCTCTGGACCTGGATACGGGTGCCGCGCTGGATTCGATTCCGGTGGACGAGGCCGTCGAGGGCTATGCGGTCGAGCCTACCGGGGCCCTGTGGTGGTCCACCTCGGGTGGCACCGTCTCAAGAGCAGAGCCGGCCTCCGGTGAGCGCGCCGACTATGATCTCGCGGGCACCTCGATCCTGTTCTCGGACGGCGCAGCCTGGATCGGCCTTCGAGCGCAGCTGCCGGGTGACCCGCTGGTCGTGCGCATGGAGCCAGGCGCATCGAACTGGGAGGTCATGGTCAGTCGACCCGATAGCTGGCTGTACCCAGAAAGCTGCGAGACCCTCCAGACACAGACCTGCGCTGAGGACGCGACGCGTCTAATGCCCCCCGAGCCCGACGAGGCCGATCCCGAACCTGCGGTGGCCTCCAGCGATGATGATGGCTGCGCCGGTGGGGGTTCAGGCCCGGAATCATACATCTTTCTCTGCGCCTGGATCGCCCTCGCGTCTCGGGCAGCGTGGACTCGGAACCCCGGCCATCCTGCTTCGCCTTGACAACCTAGAGGCCGATTTCAATACTCGCCCCCCCCGCCGTCACCGGCAGATCCCGCCCATCGGAGAACGCAACCTATGCAGCGTCCCGCGACCGCAACCCCGATTCTTTCTCTCGCACGCACGAGCGCCCTGGCCCTGGCCATGGTGTCCATGCTCTTCACCGGCTGCGACAGCGTCGAGCTGCAGCAGCAGCTCGACGACAAAAAGGCGAGCCGCTTCAAGACCGCCGCTGAGGCGGTGGCTGCTATTGAGGCTGCGCGCCTCGAGGCGCTCGGCAAGCTTCCGGACGCCAAGGCGCCGGCCGTCGGCAACAAGCCCGCGGTGATCGTGTGGCGTGCGAACCTGTTCGCGGCTGCCGGCGACGCCAAGGATGGCGAAAAGGCGGCGCCGGAGCGTGACGATATCGGCGCCCTTGAGAAGATCATGAACGACCGAAAGCTCGGCAAGGGGACCCCTGCTGAGAGCGCCGCCCGTTACGGAGTCGGCTTCGCTAATGCGTCCCGGGAGTACTGGGGCGGTAAAGGCAACCTTGAGCGCTACTCAAAGTTCCTCGATGGGTATGTCGCCGAGGCCGCCAAGATGGCCGAAGAGGCGAAAGCTCAGGGCGACACGAATTTCGTGCAGCGTCCCTTCCTGGCTGAGGCCGAATTTGATCGTCTCTTCGTTTTCGCGAGCCGGGAGTTCGCGATCGCGCAGCTGCCTCTGAACGCGCGGCTTCTCGCGACCTACGGCAGCTGGCAGATCGCCTTCAACCTGCCGAGCCGCGGACGGGAGCGCTTCAGTGAGTATGTGACGCGCGTGTGTCGCGTGGGCAAGCTGGCCAAGAACTGTGATGGCGTCCCCCACGAGATGCGTCCGCTGGCTATCAACAAACCCTACCTGCAGTGGCAGAAGGAGCGCGCGGAGGGCCTCGTCGCCAGCAAGACCCACGCGCCGTTCGAGGAGTTCGCCAAGACCTACCTCGCGAGCCTCGAAGTACAACTCAAGGCGACCCCAGACTTCACCGAGGAGCCGATCCTGCCCTCGACCTACGCGGACCGCGCGGCCTCCACGGGCCTGATGCTCGCGATGAGCAAGAAGACCGGCGTCAAGCTCCACACCACCGAGGTGGCGGGCTCCTTCAGCGGGACCGTGCCGAAGGGCCTCAAGAAGAGCGGAGCTGAAGTGATCGAGACCCTGAAGGACACCCCGGGCAACCAGGTGGACTTCGAGCGCGTCGTGCTCGAGATGCCGGGCGACGTCGGCGGCAAGCAGCTGCTGGCGTCCATTCGTGCCTTCCCTCGCGACATCGTTCGCCAGTTCGACCTCGTCGGTCGCCGTCGCGCTGACGAGAGTCTGCGTCGAGCCGGTGTCATGCTCCGCCTCCAGGCGAAGGATCAGCCGGACACGGCCTCCTACCAGATGCATGGCGACAAGAAGAAGACGATGTGCCAGTACATCGGAATCGCGGGCAAGCCCGACATCGGCCGACGTGCAGCGGGCTCGTACCTCATCTGGGACAAGGACCGCGTCCGCGCGGTGAAGCTCGACTGGGATGACCCGACCTCCGAGAAGAAGCGCCCCGTGGCGCAAGAGAAGCTCTCCCTGGACATCGCGGCGACCGACACCAAGAAGCTCGACGAGTGGCTCGACGCCAACCCGGGCCGTGTCCGTATGTTCATCTCGGGTAACCAGAGCTACGACAAGATCCTGCAGGCCATCTCTGGTGTGACCCACAAGTGTCACGACCTTGAGGTGGCGGTCGATGACTTTGGCCGCGAGATGAAGACCTTCCGCTGCGGTAAGAGCGACCAGCGGGACGTCACCGTTCCCATCAGCATTTGCAAGTAAGCGCTGGGTCGAACAGGACCTGAGCGTTGACCTGGCGAGCGCCGCGCCGCCATACTGCTGGAGTGCGCAGCCCCGACGGGTAAGGAGACGATTTGCCTGCCCAAGCCCGAGTCGGTGATATCGCCCATTGTCCCTCGGACAGTCATGACTGCCTGAGCTGCGCCCACTCTGTGAAGGGCCCGTGCACGGCCGGCTCGGATGACGTGCTCGTCAACGGCCTGCCCGCCGCGAGAGAGACGGACCCGGGCGTCCATGAGTCGTGCTGCGGAGACAACACATGGGTAGCGACAGGGGCCTCGATGACCGTGTTTATCAATGGGCTTGGAGCTCATCGGCTTGAGGATGAGACGACTCACTGTGGCGGCATGGGTAAGATGACGACAGGCTCCCCGGACGTGATCGTCGGGGGCTGAGCGGAGTTGAACGCGA
>CALCNF010000716.1 GCA_937897815.1 uncultured Pseudomonadota bacterium
AGAGGAGTCTCCTGACGAGCCCTCGGAAGAGGAGACGCCGCCAGCCTCTTGATCGGGCGCGCGATCACCCTCCGCCTCTCGTGCCGCCTCAAGGTCCTCTTTGGAGACGAGCAGGTCGGGAGCGATACGGCCCAGGAGCAGGTATCCGAGTCCCAACCTCATGAGCGTCACCCCGGGTCCGACGACCGTGGAGAAGGCTACGACGGTCGCCTCCGCCTCCGTCTGGCCAACCGCGCTCGCGAGATGGGGAGCGTAGAGCGCGATCATCACCCACTGGATGGCCCCAAGGCCTGAGATGGAGGCGGGGACGATCTGCACGAACGTCAGCAGCGGCACGTAGACCATCAGCGCCATGAGCGGGACGGGGATCTGGAAGGTGGGGAGCAGGGCCCATGTCATGAGGACATACAAGCCAATGAAGCCTGTTCGAGCCCCCAGCAGCGTCATGTAGTCGCTCATCTTGGCGTCTTGAAAGGCCGCGAACACCGACAGGCCTCGAAGGCGACCGAGGATGAAGAAGTCCCACCCACGACGCCAATAGAGCAGGGCGCCGATCACGATGGCGCTCCCGACGCCGACCACCCAGGGCAGCCGCTCGGCGATCCCCTCGGGGAGCAGCTCTCCGCCCAGGAGCATCCCGAGGCTGAGGAGGATCAGGAGCGCCGCGATATCGACGAAGTTCAGCCACAGGAGCGCGCTGAGCGCTCGAAGGAACGGCTGATCGCCGCGCCGGTGCACGAAGTAGGCGATGGAGCCTGTTCCCGCCGAATAGTTCACGGCGTTCAGGAAGTAACTCACGCCCTTTACCGCGAGCACCTCGGAAAACGAGAAGCGACCCAAGAGCCTTCGGAAGAGCAGATGCAGGCAGGCGGCGTCGGCCACAAAGACCAGGATGGTGAAGAGCGCCATCCAGGCGAGGAGCGGGCCGTGGTCGGCGCGTCCGAGCGCCCGGATCATGGCGTCCGTGTCGATCTGCGAGCCGATCCACACCACGATCCCCAGGCTTAGAACCCACGGGATGGCGCGCTTCAGAGACGTTGGGAGAGCACCAGCGATAAGCTGTCCTTGCGGGCCGTGTGCGCCCAGTCGTAGGATTTACCTGGCTGGAGACTCCGTCAAGCAAGGCGGCCCTCACGAAGAAGGCGCCAACCACGTGAAGCCACAACAGAAGCGTTCGCGTCGACCCCAGGGAACACGGGGTCCACGCCCAGTTGGATCAAGTCGCTGGAGCGCGCGGGCCGCCGCGACCCAGGCGCTGCTCGCCGTGGGTGAAGGCGCCTACGGCTCTCTCGCCCTCGCCGATTCCCTTCGTCGGGGCGATGTCGCCGATCCCCGAGAGCGTGGCCTGGCCACTGAGATTGTCTACGGCGTTCTGCGCTGGCGTCTGCGTCTCGACGCGGCCCTGAGCCCCTACGTGAAGCAGGGCCTCACGAATCTGGAGCCCGTCGCCCAGGAGCTCCTCCGGATCGGCGCTTATCAGATCCTGTTTCTCGACCGGATCCCGTCGCCGATCGCGGTGAGCGCCACTCAGGACGCGGCGCGAAACGTGGGCGCCGGTCGAATCACTGGCCTGCTCAATGGGGTCCTCCGGCGCGTCGTAGAGAACGGGGAGTCTCTACCCGACGGCGACGATGATTTCTCCATTGCGGCGCGCTCCAGCCTACCCGAGTGGATCGTCGCTGCCCTGAGAGTGACCTACGGCTCCGAGGATCTGGCCAAAGAGGCGGAGGCGCTCAAGCAGCGCGCGCCGACCACGGTGCGACCGACCCGGGCACGAGGAGGCGCTCGGGCCGCGCAGGAAGCGCTTGAGGATGCCGGATTCGCGGTCGAAGACGGCGGGCATGGCACCCTGGCGATCACGGGTCCCGGAGACCCGTTCGGTATCTCGGCCTTCTACAGCGGGCTCTACACACCCCAAGACCCCGCGAGCCTCGCGGTTGTCGAGGGCATGAGCCTCGCGCCCGGCGATCGCGTTCTCAATCTCTGCGCGGGTCGCGGGGTCAAGACCACCGCCATGGCGGATCGGGGTGCTCGAGTGCTCGCCTGCGATCTCTCTGAGGGCAAGCTGGCAGACGCGGCGAAGCTGGCGAAGAAGCTGGATGTGATCGAACACGTCCGGACCCTGCCTATCGACGCGACGCGCCCTCCAGACGATCTTGGCACCTTCGACCACGTCCTCGTGGACGCGCCGTGTACCGGGCTTGGGACCCTTCGTCGCCACCCCGAGATCGCTTGGCGTCGTGAGCCGTCTGACGTGGGGACTCTCGCTCAAACGCAGGGAGCGATGCTTCGCGCGGCGGCGGCACACGTGGCCCCTGGCGGGGTCCTTACCTTTGCCGTGTGCTCATTTCATCCCGATGAGCTTCCGGATATGGAGCTCGAGGGCTTCTCCCTGGAGCGGCATGAGCCGCCGGAACGACCCTCGGAGGGCGTGGATCTCTTTCAGCTCAAGCGTTGGCGCCGAGACGGATAGATCCCCTAAACTGGAGTTCGGCGATGCGCTCGCCGCTCTGCCCCCATTCACGAGGTGTTCCCGTGCGGCTCCTGTGCTTTCTGATCATCGCCACCTTCGCCCTGAGCGGTTGCGTGGCCGGGCCGACGCCTCATCCCAGTCAGGAGGAGAGCCTCGGAGCTAGCGACCAAGGTCCCGACCCCAGCGCTCCCCCCACCGGGGGAGCGACCTCCGAGGCGGACGCCTCCTCGGATCCCAGCGAGCCTGACGACGGCGCCATCGACGGCGCGGACGCTACGCCGCCGAGCGTGGACGCCAGCTCGGACGTGGCCTCCGATACGGCGACCGACACCGCGACCGACGGCGAGAGCGAGTCGGACGGCGCCTCCATGAGCGGCGACGCTGGACCCGTGGACACCGCCCAGGACGCCCCTGGTTCCGATTGAGGATGACGGTCGGGGAGGTGTTGAAGCGAGGAGCGAAGCCCAGGTGAGGCCAAGGGTCAGAAAGTACAGCGCGCGTGTGTTCTGTATGGCCCCCTGCTATCGAACGTTCGACGGGAAGAGGAAGAAGTTTCGACGTCTCAAGGGCGTCGTATGGAGCCGCCCCACCTCGACAAACGAAAGAGGGCCATGACCGCGCCGCGGTCATGGCCCTCTTGGAATCCACAGGAGCGCCCGACGGCCGGCGGGCGCTACCTTCTCGAGCGCTTAGACCCGGCGTCGACCGATCAGCGCGAGGACGAGCAGGGACAAGACCAGGGTGCCCGCGGGAACGCCCGACCCCGAACCGGAGCAACCGCTGTCGCTGCTGCCGCCGCCGGAAGACGTCGCGCCGCTCGCGCCGCTCTCAGCGTCTTCGTCGTCACTCGTGCCAGGAGCGTTCTCCTCTTCATTGGTGCTGCTGCCGTCCAGGGTGACACCGCTAGAGGCTTCACCGCCACTGATCCAGGCCTCGTAGCCCTCGGGCACGCAGACCTGAGCGGGCAGCTGCTCTTCGGGCTCGGCGCAGTCCATCTCACCGTCGCTGCTCATGGCGCAGTCCTCGGTCATGGCGTCTTCGGGGACCTCGATACAGGTGAGTCCCTCGGGGCAGGCCTCCGATGAGCAGTCGATGATCTGGAGCTCGCAGTAGAGCTCGCCGGTGGGCTCGCATCCCTCGTTGGGACCCTCGCCATCGCCCTCTTTCTCCTCCTGGGGTGGCGGAGCGAAGCCCTCGCCGCAGTCCTCGTCGTCAGGATCGCAGGGCATGCCTCCCATGGACCCGCCAGACGAGGTGCCCCAGCAGATCTCCTCTTCGACACACTCGAAGCCAGCGCCGCAGTCCGCGTCCTCCTGGCAGGGAGCGAGCCACTTCGGAGCGCACTGACCCACGGTCTCGGGCTCGCAGTCATCGACCGGCTCCTTGGGCTCCTCCTCGGGGGGGGCACCACAGTCCTCGCCCTCCGCGCAGTCCATGGCCGGGGCCTCCTCCAAGACACTCGGGCAATCGTAGGTCGTGAGCACGCAGACCAGCCCACCGCCGCAGTCGGCGTCCGTGTCGCACTCCTTTGGGGTGCAGGTCTTCCAGATCTCCTCCTCCTGCGGCTCGGTCTCCGTCGGGGGCAGCTCGTCAGTCGCGTCGTCTCCGTCTTCGTCGCACTTCTCGTCCTCGGGGCAGGGCGTCGCGGCCATCCCGGGCGCCTCGGTGGTCATCGGCGGCGTCATGCTGTGCTCGGTGCACTCAAAGCCCGTGGGGCAGTCGGCGTCCGACTCACAGTCGTTGTCGGTCGATTCGTCATCGCCCGGAGCGCAGAAGCCCTCGCACGCGGGGTCCTCGGAGCCCTCCGAGTCCGTGTCCTGGCATTCCTTTTGGCACGTCCATCCGTCCTGGCAGTCCGCGTCGCTGTCACACGGCTCGAGGGCTATCAGGGCGAAGGCGGGCGTCGCTGAGAAGATCATCAGGCACAGGGCGCTGAGACCGAGGATACAGATTCGTCGCATGGTGAGTTCTCCTGAGTGGGGGCTCGGTGGCCGTTGCGATGGCCTTACCTCGCAAGGTCCGTGCCACAGCCTCCATCACGTCCCGAGATGTAATAATCTCAGGCGTTTGCGCCAGCTTAGGTGAGCTCTGGGTTCTTGTCGCAAAACTCGGTGGGTGTAGAGAATGAT
>CALCNF010000717.1 GCA_937897815.1 uncultured Pseudomonadota bacterium
CGCAACGGTCATGGGAAGGTCGGGCACGAGGTTGCCCCACTTGTCCTCAGCGTGGCAGGTGACGCTCGTGGTGCCCCCCGCCTCGATGGTCTCCGATCCCAGTGTGGTCACCAGGCGGTGGGGTAGGGCGTGCTCGACCCATACCCTGACCGGCGTCTCATCCTTGCCTCCGCCTGGCTGGCTGCAGGCCACGTCATAGCTCCCGACGTTCAGCGCCTTGATCTTCAGGCCTGACGCCACGAGTCCCCCGTCGATGCCCGGGTCTTCGCCGGCGGGGCTGACGTCGACCTCCCAGCCTGAGGTGATCGTGTTGCCGAAGACGTCGGCGCCGCTGCACTCGACCTCAGCGACCTCTCCTGCCACGAGAAGCTCGGGGCTCACGAGGGTCTCCACATCGTCGGCCGCCGCCGGCCGCACCCACACCTTGGTGGCGGTCGGATCTACCCACTCGGAGGCGCTGATGATGCAGCGGAGCTGGTAGAGGCCCGCGGTCTCAAACGTGATCTGGTTTCCGATGACCAGGGGGCCATAGGCTGGATATTCCGGATGATCGTAGATCTCCCAGTGTGTGGCTGGAGCGGGTTGACCCTCGGCCAGACCGGAGACCGTGCAGAACACCTCAATCGGTTGTCCCGCGGGCGGCGCGTCGTCGCTCACTCCTGTGTCGACGGTCAGCTGGTCCAGGGGGGTCCAATCGGCGGTGCCGTCTGGTCCGTCCGTCGCATCGGCGGCGATGGGCTCCTGGCCAGCGCCCTCGACGGAGTCCGAGCAGGCCGACGTCGCGAGGATGGACGCCGTGAGTAGAGCCATGATGGTGGGTTGCGCGCGAAGCGTCATGGGCTGCATCCGAGCCGTTGAGGGACGTGAGTATAGGAATCAGCAGGGGGGTCACGCAAACGCGCGCGCGCTCGGCGCGCACCCGGGAAGATTGGGGATGACGTCCAAGCGGCACCCGCGCTAGGTTCGCAAACCATGTCCGATGCCCTCCTAAACTCCCTCAACCCCCAGCAGCGCGAGGCCGTGATTCACCGCGGCGGGCCGCTCCTCGTTCTGGCCGGGGCCGGGAGCGGAAAGACCCGCGTCATCACGGCGCGCATCGCGGATCTGATTCGCGATGGCGTGCAGCCCGAACGGATCCTCTCGCTCACCTTCACGAATAAGGCCGCCGGGGAGATGCGCGAGCGGTTGGAGCCCCTGATCGGCGCCGAGAGCTCCTCAGCGATGACCGTGGGCACCTTCCATGGGTTGGGCCTGCGGCTGATTCAAGAGGAGGCCGATCGTCTGGGCCTGTTTCGTCCCGTCTGCCTTTTGGACGCTGGAGATCAGGCCGTGTGCGTCCGACAGGTGCTCAGCGAGCTGAAGCTCGACCCTCGGCGGCACGACGCCCAGCGGCTCCTCAATGAGATCTCCAGGGCGCGCCACGCCGATGTGAAGCCAGAGGAGCTCTCGCAGAGGGTCGGTGGCGGACCCATCGGCCGCGTCTATGCAGGGTATCTGGAGCGCAAACGAGCCCAGAGAGCCGCCGATTTCGATGACCTGATCCTCATGCCCGTGAGCCTCATGCGAGAGAACGATGAGATACGGCAGCGCTGGCAGGAGCGTTGGGATGCGATCCTCGTCGACGAGTATCAGGACACGAGCGCGAGTCAGTTCGCCATGGTGCAGCTGCTCGCCGAGCGCCATCGAAATCTCGCGGTTGTCGGTGATGACGATCAGTCGATCTATGGCTGGCG
>CALCNF010000718.1 GCA_937897815.1 uncultured Pseudomonadota bacterium
CCCCGCCGGTGACGTTGGCGGCCATGAGGTTCGAGGCCGCGTTGCCCGGGTCGATCGCGCCGAGACCGAGCTGAGTCACCTTGCCCATGGGGCCGACCGGAGTGATGCCCGTCTCACCGGAGACGCGCCCAGCGACGATGGCCAGGGCGAAGGTCAGGATCACGCCGACGGTGGCCACGAGCAGGCCCACGTCGAAGAAGCTGGCCTGAAGGACCACGCTCACCAGCAGGGCGGCGGCGGTCGCGAAGAGGAAGAGCTTCTTTGGAACATCGTGAATCGCCCCGGGATCCTCAACCTCGACCTGTCCCTTGCTCCCGGTAAAGGCGCGAAGCATCGAGCGCCAGGAGAAGGAGAAGGAGGTGAGGGCGGCCGTGACCATCATCGCCACGCCCGGCCAGAGCATCCACTTGACCATGGGCCCAAACCAGAGGGCTCCCGGGTCGTTCTTGCCAGGATCGGCCCAGCCCTGCTCGAGGATCTCCGGTCCGACGATCAGCCAACTCAAGAGGGCGCCCACCAGCATGGAGGCGCAGGCGCGAAAGCCGATGATCGCGCCCACGGAGATCATCATCAGGGAGGGATCAAAAGCGAAGCCCAGGTTCTTCAGAGAGATGGACGAGAACCCCTTGCTCGCCATGACCCCGCCGGGCTTGACCGCCACAGCCCCTGGGACCGCGGCCTTGCCGATCCCGAAGGCCAGACCCGCGACCTTGCTCCCCACGCCGAGGAACATGCCGAAGAGGAGCATCTTCACCCGCGAGAGCGCCTCGGCTCCCTTTGCGTAGATCTCTCGAAGGGTCTCGCCGGTCGCGACGCCGCCAGGGAAGGGCAGGTCATCGACGATCAGCATCTGCTTACGAAGGCCGATGGCCGCGACGATACCCACCAGTGAGACCGAGAGCGTCCAAACGACCAGGATCGTGTAGCTCCACTCATAATCCGTGAGCATGGTCAGGGCTGGGATCGGCGCGACCAGACCCGCGGAGCTGATGGAGGCCGCCGCCGACGCGGCTGTCTGATTCATGTTGTTCTCAAGGACCCCGAACGGCTGGGTCTTGAACACGTTCGTCGAGAGGTACCAAAAGGCGAAGCCCAGGAGCGCCGCCGTGATCGACATGTTGAAGCCCCACCCGATCTTCAAGCCCAGGTAGACGTTGCACAGCGAGAGCATCCCGCCGAGCAACATACCCGTGAAGATGGCTCGAAAGGTGAACTGCCGAACGTCCGCCTGAACCGGCGGGTAGCCGTGCTCCTGCTCACCCCCATCGCCGCCCTCCGGGGCCGTGGCCTCAGGGGTCGGGGAGGGCTCTTCCGAGGACGTGACTTCGGGGGTGTCTTCGCTCGACATCGCTCGACTCCTTGGGGGCGTGATCCGAGGGGGCAATTACCAGAGCGGGCCGCCGGTGAACAGGGCTCGCCCGCCCATCAACCTCCAAGAACTATTCTTTGAACTTGGCGAATCGCTCTACCTATGGTGCCATATATGGCATGTGGACTCGCGCCGAATGGGTGGTCAATCAAGGACTCGAGGGGGTACATCACCTCTTTGAGCCCTTCATCGTCCGCGAGGCCATGGCCATGCGTGAGCTCGGAGAGGTCGTGGTCGAGAGCGTCGTCGCCCGCCAGGTTGAGGAGCTGATCGAGCTCCTGGAGTCCGAGCGATCGATCTCCCGACAGCGTGATCGCATCGCTGATGCGCCCCTCGAGGTTCAGCAGACCCTCGTGCGGCTCTACTTCTCGATGCTGTTCCGGGTCCTCGAAGAGCGGAGCGAGACCCTGCACTGATCGGGCGCTGGCTCTTCGGTCTCGGCCCAAGGCCCTCCCCCTGGTTGCGCGGGCGATGCGAGGCCGCCACAATCGAGCCGTACAGGCAACGGTGGGCCCGTGAGCGCTGCGACAGTCGATGAACTAAGAGGTCACCTCAAGAGCCTCCATGGGCGAGGGCTTGAAGACGTGGACGCCGGTCAGGAGGCCGCGCGGCTCGCCGCGTCTTTGGCCACGATCGCCCTGGCGGACACGGAGCGGTCCGAGCGCGCGATTCAGGCCCAGGTCGCCCGGATGATGGAAGACCCGTCCG
>CALCNF010000719.1 GCA_937897815.1 uncultured Pseudomonadota bacterium
CTCAGGTCGCGTCGTCAGGCAGGGGTAGCAGGCACCCTGGTTGTAGAGCTTGCGAACAGAACGGCCGCAGAGCACGCAGCTCTTGCTCCCCTCGAAACGCAGGGCGATCCGCGCGCCGATGTGCTCGTTCATCGCGAGCTCTTCGGGACGGTCTGCGCCATGGGTGGCGTCTACCAGCGTGTAGGAGACGCGCTCTCGCGCCTCGACGCGCATCTTCTGAAGGACGCCGGTCCAGAGGATTGTCATGTTCCGTCCTCGCTGGTGCTGCTGCTCTTGGTGTGCTTCGTCCCCGGGACTCAGGGGTTCGGACCGAGGAGCGTGACCGTCGAGTGTTCTCGAAGCTCCCGAGCCCAAGCGAGCTGCATGGAGCTCCCTTCATACAAAAGAAACCTCAGCGCTGCACGACGTTCCGCGTGCTCGCCTTCATAGGCCAGGTTCACGCGCTCTTCCGGATCGCGCTCCATGTGGAAGAGGCTCGCCTCCGTGGTGAGCAGGTTCTCTGTGTATTTCCAGGAGTCGATCTGGATCGTGGCGATCCGAGCGGCTGAGTTGGAGTCCGCCCAGAACACCGGGCTCGCCTCCCCGCTCAGCAGGCTGCGCCCCTGGAACGCGCTGTAAGGGGGCAGCCCGAGCAGATCGAGGACCGTGGGGCCGACGTCCATGAGCCCCACGGACCGCTCGTCGACCCGCGGCTCTTCCCCGGGTTGGTGCACGACCAGGGGGACCTCAAGGAACTCCTCGTAGTTCACATAGCCGTGGGTGTACCAGCCGTGCTGGCCCCAGGCCTCGCCGTGGTCGGCCACGACGACGATCGCCGTGTCGTCACGCCTGCCGCTTCGGTCCAGGTAGGCGAGGAGTCGCCCCAGCTGGTGATCGACGAAGTGCACGGAGTTGTCATAACGGTTCCTCATGAGGACCTGGCGCTCAGCCGAGGGCTTGAGGTCTGTGACGGTAAAGCCGTCGGCCTGGGGCAAAAACGGAGGTGTCCAACCATCCGGCAGTCGCTCCGGGGTGAAGTAGGGGATATGGGGGCGCAGGAACTTCAGATAGGCCAGGGATCGGTTCTCATGTCTGTCCTGGCTGTCGAGCCATGTGATCAGCTCGTCGACGACCCGGTCCTCCCGAAGCCCCGACCATCGCTTGATCTCATCGGGCTCCTGCTCCTGGGCGAGCCGGGCATCTAGAAATCGATCGCACCGTTCGGGGAACAGCGGCGCGTTTCCGTGATCCCAGACCTCCCAGTCTCCGCTGAAGACGCCCACACGAACTCCCGCGGCCTTGGCGAGCAGATGAAAGGGAAGGCCACCGTGTCCGTGATGATAGGTCTCGGACTTTGTCGCCCCGAAGAGGGGGCGGAAGCCGTAGAAGAGCGCCACCGTAGCCAGGTCGGTGGTTCCCCCGTTGCTGCGCGCTCGGTCAAAGCGGGTCGAGCGGTCCGCGAGCGCCTTCAGGTTGGGAGCGACGGCGCGATGGTATCCCCACGCTTCCAGGTTTCGACGTGAGAGGGTGTCGATGAA
>CALCNF010000720.1 GCA_937897815.1 uncultured Pseudomonadota bacterium
CCCGCCGACGAGGCCCCGACTCAGGATGAGGAGGAGACGCCATGAGCCGCTCACGCCTGACACGACGCGCGTTTCTTGGCGGCGCAGGCGCTGTGGTGGCGCTGCCCTGGCTCGAGTCTCTTTCGCGCATCGGCTCGGGGGTGGCCCGGGCCGCGGATCCTCTTGGTGGCCCCCAACGCGTGCTCTTCTATTACGTGCCCAACGGGATCCACATGCCTGAGTGGACGCCGACCAACCTCGGCCCCGGCTACGACCTGCCGACGATCCTCACGCCGCTGGTGGATATTCAGTCGGAGGTGAGCGTGATCTCCGGCCTGGCCAACATCCCTGGGATCCCGGACGGGCCTGGGGACCACGCCGGAGGGACCAGCGCCTTTTTGACGTGCGCTCACGCGAAGAAGACCGAGGGCAAGGACATCTTCCTTGGGATCTCGGCTGACCAGGTGATCGCCAACGCGGTAGGCGGAGAGACGACCTTTCGGTCCATTGAGTTGGGTATGGAGGGCGGAGGAAACCTGGGTGGCTGTGACTCGGGCTACAGCTGTGCCTACTCCCGCAACATCTCCTGGGCCGGTCCCGCGCAGCCGCTGCCCAAGACCGTGAGCCCAGAGCTCGTGTTTGACCGCCTGTTCGGTGGCTTTGACGCGCTGGCTACTGAGGAAGAGAAGGCGAAGCGAAAGCTCTACCGCACGAGCGTCCTCGACTACGTCCTTGGAGACGCTCAGGCGCTCGAGCCGAAGCTAGGCGCCACCGACCGCCAGAAGCTTGAGCAGTACATGGACGGAGTGCGTGAGCTGGAGAAGCGCATCGAGTCTGGAGCCGATGAGATGACCTGCGATCCTGGCGTCAGGCCCGACGGGCCGTTCAATGTCGTCGAGCAGGTGGAGGCCATGACCGATCTCATGGTCCTGGCGATGCAGTGCGACCGAACACGCGTCTTGTCCTTCATGCTGGGGAACGCCGGGAGCAACCGCTCCTACGACTTCCTGGGCGTGAGCGGCGGGCATCACGGCATCTCTCATCACCAGAGCCTCCAGGAGAACTTCGACAAGCTCACGATCATCGATACGTGGGAGGTCCAGCAGTTCGCGAACCTGGTGACGAAGATGTCCCAGATCCAGGAGGGCGAGTCGACGCTCCTGGACAACAGCCTGGTCTACTTCTCCAGCGAGGTGGCCGACGGCAACAGTCACGATCACACGAACCTGCCGGTCCTGCTCGCCGGTCGTGGCGGCGGCGTCCACACGCCAGGCCGCCACTTTGAGACCTCGACGAATCGACCCATGGCCGACCTCTTCTTGTCGATGATGCACGCGATGGCCGTGCCTGAGGCGGAGTTCGGCAACAGCACCGGGGTCCTCGACCTGACCTGAGCCGCACACGGCCGTTGCTCACGTGCGCGTTCCTCGGCTATGGTCCGGCCAGAAGGCACGTTCCTGGGGAGGGGTTGGCCGTGAAGCAGTATCTGGATCTGGTCCGCCACATCCTCGAGAACGGCGAGCGGAAAGAGGATCGCACCGGCACCGGGACGATCTCGGTCTTCGGGACGCAGACCCGCTACGACCTGCGCGAGGGATTTCCGTTGCTCACGACGAAGAAGGTCTTGTTCAAGGCCATCGTTCGAGAGCTGCTCTGGTTCCTCAAGGGCTCGACGAACATCCATGACGACCTGACCGAGCACACGCCGATCTGGGACGCCTGGGCGGATGAGAACGGGGAGCTCGGGCCCATCTACGGGCACCAGTGGCGCAACTGGGGAGGGCAGGGGATCGATCAGATCGCCCGGGCCGTCGATCTCATCAAGAACAATCCGGACTCGCGCCGGATCATCGTGAGCGCCTGGAACGTCGGAGATCTGGAGGACATGGCCCTGCCGCCGTGCCACGCCTTTTTCCAGTTCTATGTGTGCGGAGATCGGCTCGACTGCCAGCTTTATCAGCGCTCAGGGGACGTCGCACTCGGTGTGCCCTTCAACATCGCGAGCTACGCGCTCTTGATGATCCTCATCGCCAACGAGTGTGGGCTGGAGCCCGGCGTCTTCGTGCACACGATCGGGGACGCCCACATCTACTCCAACCATGTGGAGGGGCTCCAAAAGCAGCTGCAGCGTACGCCGCACCCGCTGCCGCGTGTCACGGTGGCGAACAAGCCGCTCGACAGCATCACCTTCGAGGACATCGAGCTCCATGACTACGAGTACGAGCCCTTCATTCGCTTCCAGGTGGCGGTGTGAGCGGTTTCGCGGTCGTGGTGGCGGCTGATGCCGCTTGGGGAATCGGGAAGGACGGCGACCTCGCCTGGAACCTCCCCGGTGATATGGCGTGGTTTCGGAAGGTCACGACGGGCGCTGATCCCCAAGGGGCTCGAAACAACGTGGTGATGGGTCGGAAGACCTGGGACACCATCCCTGACCGGTTTCGCCCGCTCGCGCGTCGCCACAATGTAATCGTCTCGCGCAATCGAGCGCTGGACGTGGGCGACGAGTCGACCCTGGTCCACTCCCTTCAGGAGGCCCTGGAGGTCCCGTGTTCGGGAGAGCGCTTCGTGATCGGTGGCGGTATGCTCTACGCCGAGGCGCTGGAGCACCCGGACTGCGAGGTGCTCTACATCACGCATGTGGACGGTGACTTCGACTGCGACACGCGGATGCCTGCGCCCGGTCCAGGTTTTGTCGTGGCGCATGAGGAAGAGCCCGTCAGCGAATCGGGAATCACCTATCGGATCACCACCTGGCGTCGCCGTTAGGACTCGAAGGGCGCACCTCGTGTACACTGGCGCCATGTTCCGAACGTTGAACCGCGCGCTGTTGCTCGGGCTCCGGGCTCTGTGCCTGGCGTCTCTCCTCTCGTTCGCCGCTTGTGAGTCTGCACCGGCGACAGCGGGGAGCGGAGGCGCCTGTATTCCCGATTGTTCAGGCCGCTGGTGCGGTGACGACGGCTGCGGCGGGCAGTGCGGGGTTTGCCCCGATTGGGCGCCTGTCTGCGAGCAGGGCTCGTGCCAGATGGCTCCGATGCCGGGAGAGGACGTCTCTGTGCCTCCAACCCCCGATGGGGGGAGCGGAAGGACCATCGGCGCGGACGCAGGAGTCGGCGCGGACACCGGGATCGTCGGACAGGACAGCGGTGGGACACGCCAAGGACCCGACGGAGCGTTCCAACCGGACGGCTCTTGTGCGCCGGATTGCGCGGGCAAGATCTGCGGAAACGACGGCTGCGGAGGCAGCTGTGGTCTGTGTCCACCGCAGGCCGCCTTCTGCGACGCTGGTCAGTGCACCGTCTGCGACACGGAGACCTGCGGCGGTAAGCTCGTGAACAACCCGGAGGGGCTCTGCAGCATTTACGATGCGGCGTACGGATACGGCACGGTGAAGTGTCAGCCGGACTGCCAGTTGGACATCTCCCAGTGCCTGCCGGTCGCAGAGCCGGGTCAGCATGGAGCTCCCTGCATGTTGGGCCAGCAGGGGACCTGCGAGGACCCCTACAGCTGTATGGTGGTTGAGGCTGCCCAGAGCTCCTATCATTGCCTGGTGCCCTGCGCGGTCACGGCGGCTTGTCCCGAAGGCTGGAGCTGCGAGGCCATCGGCCCCCAGAGCAATGTCTGTATGCCGGCGACGGCTCCTCGCGACGCGCCGTGCTGGGAGAACTTCCAGGCGTGCGCCGACTCGGGTCAGCAGTGCATGAACACGGCCGCGACCGAGACCCAATATGTGGATTGGCGCTGCAAAGAGGTCTGCGACACCATCGGCGCTCAAGCGGGCTGCCCAGCGGGTGAGACGTGTCTGAAGAACACCAACGGGCACATGAACCCAGTGAAGGTGGGCGGGGCCTGGAAGACGTGCAATCCGACCTCGGCTCCCTGTGGGGGGACGGAGTCGTGCCTGCCCGTGGGGGGTGGGAACTACTACTGCTATGCGCCTGCGGGGTGGTGTGGAACGCCGGTTCCCATGTGCGGTGGCCTTGAACCTGCGGATCAGGCGGCCTGCGCCCAGAGCGCTCCCTGTGAGGCCAGCGACGCCTCCCTGTACTGCGTGGTCGGAAGCGGGGACCCGGCGGCGTTCCCGAACCCGGGCTTCGCGGTGTGCGTCGATGTCCCTGGGAGCGACCAGGGGGCCTGCGTGGGCTTCTGCGAGCTCGAGACCGGTGAGATCGCCCAGTGTGGAGCCGGCTACACCTGCGTGCAGCCGACGCCGGATCAAGCGATGCTCTTCTACAAAGAGCAGCCAGGCGGTCCGAACGTCTGCACGGATGGCTCTGAGTGCGACGCAGCGAACCAGTATTTCTGCGCTACCTTGAGCACTCAGGCTCAGCCCAAGTGCTATCGAGGCTACCGGATGTGCCAGGCGCTTTAGAGCGAGCCCTGAGCCCTGAGCCCTTAGCCCTTGAGCCTGCGAACGAGGCCAGCGATCGCGTCCTGGGCTTCGTTGGAGAACCAGGTGGCCAGGAACGGCTCCATGCCCTCGCGATCGGCCGCCTGCACCCGGTCTGCCAGCTCCGCGCCGAGGAGCAGCTTCGACGTGGCGACGCCGGCTCCCGGTTTCGCGGCCAAGCTCTCTGCCAGCTCGAGAGCGCGGACGTTCGCGTCCTCCGCGAGCTCGTCGGCGTATCCGATCCGGTAGGCCTCCTCGGGGCCGATCAAGGCGGCCGTCTGACAGAGATATCGGGAGGCTTGGGGACTGGTGCGCTCCGTGAGCAGGACCTGGGCTCCCGCGGGCACGGCGGCGCCAAGATCCACCTCGGAGAGCCCGAGCTTCTTTCGGCCGGTGCCGACCACTCGGAAGTCGCAGGCGAGCGTCAGGATAAATCCACCGGCGATCGCGTGGCCCCCTACGGCCGCGATGATCGGGCACGGCAGTCGAAGCATGCGATCAAGGATGCCCAGAAAGCCCTCAAAGAAGGCGGTGAGGTGCGTCGGGTCGTAGGAGCCCACGGTCGGCAGGTCGAAGCCCGCCGAGAAGACCTTGGAGTCCCCGGCGCTGAGCACGAGCGCGCGAGGCGGAGCGTCCGTGAGCTTCACCATAACCGTGGAGAGCTCCTGGACGAGACCGGGCGAGAGAGGGTTGCCTGAACCACCCTGGAGGGTCAGGACGGTGACTCCAGAATCGCGCTCTTCAAGGCTCAAGTGGTCCATGGGGAAGTCCATTCAGCAGAGGAGCGTCACGCGGGGCTGGGCGCGCGTGAACGCTTCATGTTAAGGGCTCGGGCTCAGGAGGTGCTGAGATCGAACTTCCCGCTAATACCACGGTGCTCGAGGATGGAGAACGGACGTTCTACATCGTCGGAACGGCTCACGTCTCGGAGGCCTCGGCGAACGAGGTCCGTGAGGTGATCGAGGCGGTGCAGCCTGACACCGTGTGCCTGGAGCTCTGCCAGACGCGCTACGACGCGCTCACGGACGAGGACCGCTGGAAGAAGCTCGACGTCTTCCGCGTCATCCGTGACGGAAAGACCCTGATGCTCCTCGCGAACCTGGCCATCGGCGCCTATCAACGTCGGATGGGCGCTCAGCTGGGCGTGCAGCCTGGCGCGGAGCTTCTGGCCGGCGCCGAGAGCGCGGAGGCGATCGGAGCCCGAATCGAGCTGGTCGACCGAGAGATTCAGACGACGCTTCGGCGCACCTGGGCCAACGTGTCGTTCTGGAGGAAGGCGGAGCTCATCAGCGCCATCATGGCCTCAACCCTGACCCAAGAGACTCTCGACGAGGAGACCATCGAGGAGCTGAAGGAGCAGGCGAACCTCTCCAAGATGCTTGAGGAGTTCTCCGAGGCGCTCCCGGAGGTCAAGGGACCTTTGATCGACGAGCGCGACGCTTACCTGATGAGCGGCATTGAAGACGCCCCTGGTGAGAAGGTCGTCGCCGTGGTTGGCGCCGCCCACGTTCCTGGCATGAAGCGCCTCTTTGGAACCCCCGTGGATCGTGAGCGCCTCGATGAGCAGCCGGAACGAGCGCAGTGGACCAAGGCCCTGAAGTGGGTCATCCCGGCCCTGGTCATGGCCGCTTTCCTCGTCGGCTACTTCAAGCATCAGGACGAGACCCTGGAGCAGATGCTCTACGCGTGGGTGATCCCCAACTCGGTCCTGGCGGCGCTCATGACGACGATCGCCCTGGCGAAGCCCCTCAGTGTCCTCGTCGCGTTCATCGCTTCACCCATCACCTCCCTGAACCCTCTGCTGGGCGCGGGTATGGTTGTGGGCCTCCTGGAGGCCTGGCTTCGAAAGCCAACCGTTGAAGACGCGGAGCGGATCAACGAGGACGTTCAGAGCCTTGGAGGCTTCTACCGTAACCCCTTCACGCGCGTGCTGCTCGTCGCCTTCATGGCGACGCTCGGTTCCGCGCTTGGCGCCTGGGTGGGTGCTGGATGGGTGGTTACGCTGCTAACATGAGCGCCATGAGAAACGACCTGCTTTGTCTCTTCGTCGTGTGCGGTCTCGCGGCCTGCGCAGACTCCAACAGCGCTGGCTCGGGTGAACCGGGCTTCTCTGCCGTCTCAGGCGCCTACGTCGCTACGGCCGATCCTGGGACCTGCGGGCTCTGGACGACCGTGACGCCACCTGAGGACTTCGACGCCATCTGCCGCGGGGGAGGGGAAGACCTTCAGGCCCTCGAGCTCTCCATGTGGGAGATGGTCAACGCGGATCGAGCGGAGCACAACGAGGAGGCCAACGGAGCGGCGCCCGTCGGTTACGACTGCGCTGTGGCCGAGGTCGCGCGTATCCACAGCTACGATCAGTGCAAAGCGGCGCAGCTCGCCCACGAGCTCAACGGAAAGACGCCCGGTGATCGCCTGGAGCACTACCTCCAGCTGTCCTTTGGGGCGGACTTCTTCACCTACGGAGAGAACGTAGCCTGGTATCCGGACCTCCAGCTCCAGGCGGCTGAGGACGGGTTCGTCGAGGAGGAGCCTCCCTGCGATCTCGTGGCGGGCGGGCACCGCCTGAACATCCTGAGCGACGACTTCGAGGCCATCGGCGTGGGCTACTGCGCCTGCGCGGGGGACCCGAACTTCTACGTCACCCAGAACTTCATCACGTTCGACCCCGGCTTTGCCGTTCCTGGCAACGCCTACTGCGACGCGAACTTTCCCGGCTGGGGAGGCTGAG
>CALCNF010000721.1 GCA_937897815.1 uncultured Pseudomonadota bacterium
CGAGAAAGGGGCGGACGTCGTCGACCATGGCCCTGCCCAGGGTCATGTCCGGGTCGTAGGTGATGGACTCCCCGAAGGACCCGAGCGAGGACTGGTCCCACTGCTGGTTCTTCCCCCAGCCGATGAGCGAGAGTTGGGCGTGCTGGGCCGCGTAGGCCTCGCCCCACTTGGAGTGAGCGAAGGTGTGCTCCAGCTCGTGGCTCCCTGGGCCGAGCTGCAGCGCGCTGTAGAGGTGGTACCAGGCCGGGCCGTCATGCCAGTTCTTGGAGATCTGGATCGGCGCGCCCATGGGCTCACCGTTGGTGTCCCTGAACAGCGGGATCCCACCCGTGATGTAGTAGGCCGCGTTGCCACCGGCGTCGAAGGCGATGGGCACCGAGATGGGCTCCTCGGTCGGGTTATGAATCACCAGGCGGTGCCGGTTGTACCCGTTGTGCTTCGCCGGATTGGCCCAGTCCTGACCCCAGCCGCCGCCGACCTCGCCGAGGTTGTGGAGCGCGACCCGGAAGACCCCGCGCACGGCATCCCAGGTGGCGTCCTTCAAGGTCTGTCCGCCCGTCCCGTCGAGCTGCAGCTGGGCGTACTCGACCTGCACGCTCTGGGCCGGGTGCACCCAGAGGTCGCGCTGCGCGTCCCCGCCCGCGTTCGTCGGCACGGCGATGAGCGAGAGGCTCACCTCCTCACCCGCTGAGGGTCCTGCGTAGGTGGCCTCAAAGAGGAGCGCGCCGTCCGCGCTCTGGGACACGCCCAGGGTCGCACCCTCGAGCTCCGAGAGGATGAACGACCACCCCTGCCCTGCCCCGTCGACCACCTCGACAGCGCGGTCTTCATCGAGCCAGGCCATCTCGCCGAGCTGGGCTACGACGTCTCCCGAGAGCTCGACGCTCAGGGTCATGGGGCCGCCGCCAGCCGCGCTCTTCGCACGGTGGGTGATCACGAAGTGACGCGGCATGGCCGCGAGCTCCACCGCGCCCGACAGATCCGAGCTCCCGGCGTAGGCCACCTGGGGGATGTCCATGTGCTGCATGAAGTGCCCCATGTCGCTCAGCCGCGAGGGGTTCGCCGCGTCGCCGTTGTCTCCCAGGAAGGCGTTCGCGACGTGCTCGGCCCCGCCGTGGGCCACCCGATACGTCAGCGACGCCTCGGGGAGCTCCGAGACCAGGCTCGCGGGCTCAGAGAGCGCCTCTTCGGCCGTGATCTCGTCCTCGATGAGACCGAGGTTCACGACGCTCCCCTGGGTCACGTCGAAGGCCATCCCGTAGAAGCCGGTCTGCACGTGGCGAACCGCCTTGTACTGACCGGCCGGGTGCCAGTGGTTCGTCGGCCAATAGAGATAGGCGTAGTCCCGAAGACTCCGGGTGCTGTCGACCGCGCTCACGTGGCAACCGGACGCGCCCTCCTCCGAGGTGAAGGTCTCCGGGCACGCCGCGCAGACCCCGCTCCCGTCATCAAAGGAGCCGGCCGGGCAGATCGTGCACAGCGCCCCCTCATACCCATTGGCGCAGACGCACTGGAAGCTCGAGACGCCATCGACGCACTCCCCGCCGTTCGCGCACGGACCACCGAAGCAGTCATCAATGTTCACCGCGCAGGTCTCACCCTCAAAACCGTCCGCGCACGCGCACGAGAAGCTCGCCACGCCATCGACGCACTCGCCGCCGTTCTGACAAGGTGCGTTCGCGCAGTCGTCCTGGTCCACGCAGGACAGGCCATCTTCCGCGAGCTCGAAGCCGAGGACGCACGCGCACCCTCCGCCCATCTCAAGGCTTACGCACAGCTGCTCGCAGCCTCCATTGTCGATCTCACAGGGATCTTGCGGAGCGGAAACGTCCACGCCGGCCCCATCAGCGTCGCTCGAAGCGTCCGCCTCGCTCGCGTCGCCGGGCTCCGAATCGACTTGGAGTGCATCGGCGACAGCCAGATCGTTCTCGATGTCCGAGAGAACCACATCGCTCTGAGCTGCGTCACCATCAGCGACCGCGTCGCTCACGTCAGCAGGTACACCCTGCGTGCCATCGGCTCCCTCCGGGCTCGCCTCCACGGCGCAACCCACCAGCCCCCAGCACAAGACGTAAAACAGCGTGCGGTTCAACCATTCCCCCTGACACAACGGTGGCGGGAGGCCTCGATCAACGACCCTGCTCGCCGAGAAGTACGGTGCCACACCAGGGTGCTCAGAACCAGGCGCCGCCTAGCAACAACGGTATCTCCTCGGTGTCGCGAGGGCGGCCTTAGAGAATGCCCAGGTCGACCTCGAAGACGGCGGTGATCTTGAGGGCGGTCTCCTGGGGAGGACGCTTGGTGTCGCTGACCTCGACGGTGAAGGAGCCCTCCTTCGCGAGGACGTACTCTTTGATGTCCGCGCCGCTCGTGTCGAAGTTCACCGAGGAGACGCCCTCGGGGAACTCGCTCGCGGTCGCGACCTCGATGGTGGGCAACCCGTCGGTGGAGAGCAGGAAGACGACGTCTCCAAAGAAGCTCAGGTCCTGGCCGTCGGGGGACACGACCGACATGGTGAGGCGCTTTAGCCGCACGCTGCCCACGTCGTCGGGGGAGTACTGGCCGTTCTGGAACTCGCTGGAGTTGCTGATGTCGAAGTTGGCCAGGCCGTCCACGACGGGAAAGCTATCGAGGAGGATCTCTACCGGGGTGGCTCCCGGAACGGAGGTCATCTCCTCGATCGTCACGTCGAAGTTGTCGAGGTCGGCCGGGTTTCCGCAGGCGGCCAGGCCGAGAAGCAGAGCGAAGACGAGCGACAAAGGCACGCGCATAATGGACTCTCCGGTGCCCCTTCAGGGCGCAAGAACGTGGACGCGGCGTTGAGTATGTCGAATCGACGCGGCCTGTTCTACAGAAGCTTTGTTCGGGTCGTACCCGACCCTTATCGAGCTCTCTGGTGGCATCTGGAATCGCTGAGGTGCGATGCCCTCTCGACGCGCTGTGGCGGCTGGGTTAGAGGTCACGCTCCTCGGCGGCTGAGATGGAGCGCCCGTGACCTTGATTCGTGCCAGCGGACTGAACATCAACTTCGGCTTTGGGCCCCTGCTCGATGAGGCGAGCCTCGGTCTTGAGGCGGGGGAGCGGGTGTGTCTTGTCGGTCGTAATGGTCAGGGCAAGACCACGCTCATGAAGATCCTGGCCGGCATCCTGGAGCCGGATGATGGAGACGTCTTCGTGGAGGGCGACGCGGGTGTGGCCTATCTGCAGCAGGCGGTGCCTGATGACATTCAGGGACCGCTGCGAGACGTCGTCTTAGGCGGGACCGGAGGGAGCGCGGAGCTCCTCGACGCGTACAACGCCTTGAGCGTGTCCTTGAGTGATCCGCCGACAGACTCGGAGCTGGACCGCATGCAGTCTCTCCAGGAGGAGCTCGACCGACGCGACGGCTGGAACGTCCACACGGAAGCCGAGGCCGCTCTGGCGAAGCTCTCCCTTGAGCCAGACGATCGGTTCGAGGAGCTCTCGGGAGGGCGAAAGCGTCAGTGCTTGCTGATCCGCGCGCTCGTCTCCAAGCCCCAGGTGCTCATCCTCGATGAGCCGACGAACCACCTCGACATCCAGGCCATCAGCTGGCTCGAAGACCTGGTCCGAAGTTTCCAGGGCGCGGTGCTCTTCGTGACCCATGACCGGGCGTTTCTGCGCGCGACGGCGACGCGAATCCTGGACCTGGACCGGGGCAAGCTCACGAGCTGGCCTGGTGATCTTGAGGTCTACAAGGAGCGCAAGAACGCGGCGCTCGAGGCCGAGGCCAAGGCGTGGAGCGAGTTCGACAAGCACCTCGCGCGAGAAGAGGTCTGGATTCGCCAGGGCATCAAGGCGCGACGCACCCGAAACGAGGGGCGCGTGCGCGCCTTGAAGAAGCTGCGCGAGCAGCGCAAAGAGCGGCGAGCGCGCATCGGCCAGGCGAAGATCACGCTTCATGAGGCCGGACGCTCGGGGGCGCGCGTCGTGACTGTTGAGGACATCTCGTTCTCGTGGCCGGACCTGCCCATCGTGGAGGACTTCACGCTGGAGTTGCAGAGGGGCGATCGACTGGGCGTCATCGGGCCGAACGGCTGCGGCAAGACCACCCTGTTGCGTCTGCTCCTCGGCGATCTTGAGCCCCAATCAGGGCTGGTCGACCTCGGCACCAAGCTTCACCCGCTGTACTTCGACCAGCTCCGAGACCAGCTCGACGAGGAGCGGACCGTTCAGGAGAACCTCTGCGATGACAGCGACACGGTCATCGTCGGCGGCGGCTCCCGACACGTCATCAGCTACCTGAACGACTTCCTCTTCTCGCCTGACCGGGCGCGGAGCCCCGTGAAGCTCCTCTCGGGCGGCGAGCGCAACCGGCTGCTGCTGGCCAAGCTCTTCATCCAGGAGGCGAACCTGCTGGTGCTCGACGAGCCCACGAACGACCTGGACGCCGAGACCCTCGAGCTCCTGGAGACGACGCTGCTTGGCTACAAGGGGACGCTGATCGTGGTGAGCCACGACCGGGAGTTCTTGAACAACGTGGTCACGAGCTGCGTGGCCTTCGACGCCGATGGCCAGGTCCGACACTACGCTGGCGGATACGACGACTGGCTGCTCCAGCGACCCCAGATCGTGGAGGAGATCGAGCCGTCGTCACAGCCCTCCAAGCCCGCTCCCAAGGCCCAAAAGAAGAAGCTGAGCTTCAAAGAGAAGCACCAGCTCGATGAGCTCCCAGGTCAGATCGAGGCCCTGGAGACCGAGCAGTCTGAGCTCACGCAGCAGATGATGGATCCGGGCTTCTACGGCGGGGGAACCAGCGAGGCGGTGCAGCAGGTCACGGCGCGGCTCGCCGAGATCACCGATGAGCTCGCCGAGCGCTACCAGCGCTGGGAGACGCTTGAGGAGCTTCGGGAGTCCCTCGAGTCCTGAGATGTCACACAGCCGTGGTCGGGTCGACTGAGAACGGCGGCTAGATGCGGCGAGTTTCTCGTTTCTTTTTCGGTACCTTGAGCTGACTCAAAGCTATCCCTTCCCTCTTTTACCTGCTAGGGACGCCCGCCACCGTGTCCCAGGACCCCACCATGACCGACCCCACACACGACGACGCAGCCGAGCGCGAGCCCTCGGTGAGCTTCGCCGATCTGGGCCTGCCTCCCGCGCTCCTTCGCGCGATCGAGAAGGTCGGCTATGAGGCCGCCTCGCCCATCCAGGCGGAGGCCATCCCGGTCCTCCTTGAGGGCCATGACCTCATCGGCCAGGCCCAGACGGGCACGGGAAAGACGGCGGCCTTCGCCCTGCCCCTGCTCACGTCCATCGACCTCAAGCAGGCGCGCCCCCAGCTCCTGGTCCTTACGCCGACCCGAGAGCTGGCGCTCCAGGTCTCGGAGGCGGTCCAGTCCTATGCGCGAGAGCTCAAGGGCCTCCACGTGCTGCCCGTCTACGGCGGCCAGGGCATGGAGGTTCAGCTCCGACGCCTGAGCCGAGGGGTCCACGTCGTCGTGGGCACTCCTGGACGAATTCAGGACCACCTCCGGCGCAGGACTCTCGACCTGAGCGGCCTCAAGTCACTGGTGCTCGACGAGGCCGACGAGATGCTCCGAATGGGCTTCATCGACGACGTCGTCGAGATCCTCGAGCAGACGCCAGAGAGCCGTCAGACGGCGCTCTTCTCCGCCACGATGCCTCCACGAATCGCCCAGGTGGCCAAGCGCTTCCTGAACGAGCCGAAGCAGGTGAAGATCGCCG
>CALCNF010000722.1 GCA_937897815.1 uncultured Pseudomonadota bacterium
AAGCAGGTGATCACCCCCAACGTGGGCTTCACCGCCGGCATGGCGTTCCTCCCCAATGGTGAGGTCG
Organism: uncultured Pseudomonadota bacterium; assembly: GCA_937897815.1. GTDB lineage: Bacteria > Myxococcota_A > UBA9042 > PHBI01 > CALCNF01 > CALCNF01. The sequence continues at coordinate 68 of CALCNF010000722.1, forward strand.
TCGTGGCCTCCGTAGACAACGGCGCTCTGTGGCGCGTGGCGCAGAACGGAGCGAAGGTCACCGTGCTGTCGGGTCTCCAGTACCCCAATGGGCTCGATATCGATGAGGACGGCATGGTGTATGTCGCGGAGCAGGACGGACAGCGTCTGCGACGCGTCGACCCGTTCACAGGAGAGTTTGTCGTCATCGCCGAGGACCTCTGTAATGCGAATGGGGTCTCGTTCGCGCCCGGCTACGATCGCGTCTATGTGGGGAGCTTTGGTTGCGGCGTGGTCTACTCGATTGACCGGATCGACAAGGACACCTGGGCCCCGCCCGAGCTCTTCGCGAGCATCGGCGAGGAGTTCATGGACGACAGCGAGCCCGAACCCGAGCCCGAGGGCCCCCCTGCCTTCTGTGAGGGGCAGGAGGTCGGTGACCTGTGCCATGAGAAGACGACTGGGCCAGGAACCTGCCAGCAGGACGGCGAAGGGCTCGTTTGCGAGCCGAACGATGGCCCCTCCCCGCTCGTCTTGATCTGTGAGGGCAAGGAGTACGATGACACCTGCGAGCTTGAGGTCGCAGGTCAGGTCTTCACCGGGTTCTGCGAGACCAACAACTACACGGGCTCAGGCGGGAACGTCCTCGAGTGCGATATCGATGACAACCCGATTTGCCAGGACAAGGACCCTGGCGATCAGTGCCTCAAGCTCACCTATGGGTATCCCTACTTCGCGAGCTGCTCCAACAACCTGCGATGCAACGGTGAGCCTCCGTCAGGCAACGGCGGCGGAGGCGGAGGTGGTGGCAACAATGGCACCAACGGATCGGCCTGGGGCCTCGATGGCCTGAATGTCGACGCCTGTGGCTATGTCTATGTCACCGAGTACGTCGATGGTGTGGTGTGGCGCATCGGCCCGGACGGCAAGGGCCTCGGAAAGGCGGCCACCCTCCCCTCGGGCTGGATCCCGAACATGCACTGGGGCACCGGGATCGGGGGCTGGGACCCCGAAATTCTCTATGTCGCCGATCGCGACGAGGGCCGGCTGTTCGCTCTCGAGATTGGCAAGCCTGGAAAAGAGGTGACGGCGCCATGAGGATGCTGATCAGCCTGGCCGCAGCGGGGCTTCTGGTCGCCGCTTGCGGCGGTGATGACGATAGCGCTGGTGGGGGCTCCCCGACTGACGTGGTGGCGTCGGACGCGGCCGTGACGGAAGACGCGGGGAGCCAGGCCGACAGCCCGCCCGCCGAGGAAGACACCGCGCAGGCGCCAGACACGACCGCGGATGGGAACACTGGTGCGCCGATTGAGCTGTCAGGTCCCTGCTCCCTTGAGAAGCGCTATGGGGCGTTTCTGGTGGAGGCGCAGGACGGATTCAGCTTCGTGGATGGATCGGTCGCCAACGGCGTTGTGCCGGTCACGATCCTGGAGTTGGTCGAGGAGGAAGGCCCGTGCCGCCTGCTCAAGCGCAACAACCCCTTCTGCAACCCGCCATGCGGACCCGGCCAGACGTGCGACCATGACGGCTCCTGCATCACCTTTCCAGAGCCTCAGGACCTGGGCACGGTGGAGATCACCGGCCTCGCAGACGAGGCGCTCCTTGAGCCCCTTCAGCCTGGGAATAGCTACTTCCTGACCACCCTCCCCCATCCTGGGTTCGAGGGCGGCGCCGCAATTCACCTCACCTCCTCGGAGGGTGCGTTCGGTGTCTTGGACCTGCACGGGGTCGGCGTGGACCTCCTGGAGACGGAGAAGCCCCTATGGGAGGTTGAGGAGGCGAAGGATCTCGCCATCTCCTGGCCGGCCCCCGTGACGCCCGGCGTGCCGAGCGTGGCGCGCCTCGATTTGAACATCGACCAGCATGGCAATTCGCCAGTCGTTCTTCAGTGCGATTTCCCCGACACGGGTAGCGCCGCGGTTCCCGCCGCCCTGATCGATCAGCTCCTCACGAGTGGCGTCTCGGGATATCCGAACGGCCGGGTCACGCGTCGCACGGTGGACTCGGCTCCGGTAAGCGACGGCTGCATGGAGTTTATCGTCGCCAGTCCGCTGGAGGCCGACATCGAGGTGGTCGGCCACACGCCTTGCAAGTCCGACTCGGATTGCCCGGACGGGGAGACCTGCACCCTGGCGATCGAGACCTGCGGTTAGGCGATGAAGCGCGCGGTCAGGGGGCTCCCTTGCGCGCGGCTTCGCGTACACGCGCCCGCTCCTCTTACGAGGACCTGCGCCAAAGCCTGGTCAATTGAGGGCTTTTTCTTGTAGACTGAGGCTCGCTTGTCCCCCGGGGGTCGTCACAGAAGGAGTAGGCGCCTCGTGAAGTATGACTTCCGTTCGATGATGACCATGGTTCTCATCCCCCTCGTGCTGGCCGCGATCGTGGTCGTGCCGGCGTGCTCCGACGTGCGCGAGGTCGCGTCCGCAGAGAGCGTCCAGGGCCCCGAAGGTGTTGGGTTTGGCGAGGGCACCGGGACAGGCACGGGCGGCGTTGAGACGCCTGAAGAGGCGAAGGTCTGCGCGGACGGGACGCCCTGTGAGGGTGGCGTGTGCCTGCCGAGCGCGGACGGCACCGAGACCTGCGCGCAAGGCTGCACCGCCGAGTGTCCGCCTGGCGCTCTGTGCAAGCTCGTGGCGCAAGACGGTGAGTTCCCTAAGCCCTATTGCGTCGATATCCAGTCGCTCCTTTGCAACCCGTGTTTGACGGACACGGAGTGCAACCTCTCGGTGGACGTTCACTTCAACCGCTGCGTGAAGCACGGCACTTCGGGCTCTTACTGCGCCGCCAACTGTGGACCGACTGGGACCAGCTGCCCGGGCGGGTACGCGTGTCAGGAGGTGGAGGGCACCGACGGCGTAGTGACCGAGCAGTGCTTGCCGATCGCTGGAGAGTGTAAGTGTAGCGCCTACGCATCGACCCTGGGCTTGTCCACGGTCTGCGCTGTGGAGAATGAGTTCGGCTCGTGCGCTGGCACTCGCGAGTGCGCGCCCCAGGGGCTGAGCCACTGCCAGAGCAGCGTCCCGGTGGGCGAGACCTGCAACGCGCTCGATGATGACTGCGACGGCTACATTGATGAGGGAGTCACCTCGCCCTGCGGTGGATGCGTGACAGATTGCGAGCTGGACTTCGAGCCGACCGATGTCGTGGGCATGGGCGCGAGTCAGAACCCCTATGGCGGAGCGCTCTCTGACATCGTTAGCAATGACCTGCCCATTATCTGGATTGCCAACTCGGCCGAGAACACAGTCTCCCGCTTGAACACGAGCACTGGCTGCGAAGAGGCGCGTTTCTACACGTGCGGAGACCCGAGCCGGACGGCCGTGGATCAGGACGCTAGCGGCTTCATTGGTTGTCGTAACGGCGGCCAGCTGATGAAGATCGCGACCCAGGAGAAGTTCTGCGTCGATAAGAACGGCAATGGGATCATCGAGACCTCACGGGACCTCGATGGAAATTGCATGATCTCTCAGGGTGAGATGGTCCAGGACGATGAGTGCATTCTCTGGCAGGTCGCCCCGCCTGGGGCCTCGGCGCTGCGCGGCGCCGGCGTCGACAAGGACGGCAACGTCTGGGTGGGCGAGTACAACATCCCCGCCCTCTTCTTGATGGATGGCCAGACAGGAGCCGTTCTCAAGCAGCACAACATCACATCCCAACCCTATGGACTCGCGATCGACGCGGACGGCATCATCTGGGTCGCTTCGCGAAGCCCTCATGGGCTGACGCGTGTCGATCCCGAGACGGGTCAAACGGGCCAGTGGGGCGTGCCCAGCGGTGACGCATACGGAATCGCGGTGGACCCGTACGGCAAGGTCTGGGTCGCTCGCTACAATGGTGGAGGCGTCCACTTCTTCGACCCGAACACGAACAGCTGGACCTACGTTGGCGGCAGCGGCACATCCGGTCGCGGCGTCGCGATTCGCCTGGTCTACGGCCAGAACCTGCAGGTCCTGGGCGCCAAGGTCTACATCGCCAACTCCAGTCAGGGGATGGTCGACATCTACGACGCCGCGAGCGTCACCCACGAGGGAACCGTGAACCTCGGCCAGAACCTCGGCGCGGTCGGCGTAGCCGTCGACCTCGAAGGCTTCCTCTGGGTCGTGAACCAGTCGGGCAACTCGGCCCACAAGGTGGACACCACAACGAACAGCATCGTCGGCACGTATCCGGTCGGCGCCGGTCCCTACACGTATAGTGACATGACGGGATACGCCTTCCATACGATCACCAGCGTCCAGGGTGTGCACCGCAAGGTGTTCGAGGGCTGGGAAGGCTACGAGACCTACTGGGACACCGTCGCTGTCGAGGCCGAGCTTCCCGGGGCGGCTGGCTCCAGCCACGTACGCGTTGGCTATCGGGCCGCGAATACGGTCGAGGACCTGAAGGCGGCCAGCTGGATTGAGCCCGAAGTGACCTTCCCTCCTTCGACCTTCCCCCATCCCGTTGGGCTGCAGGGAAGCCTGTTTGAGGTCAAGGTGCATCTCGTCACGCTGGACGAGACGGCGAAGCCGAAGTTGAAGAAGATCAAGGTGCAGGCGCACAAGCTCTGATCCATGAGCTTTCGGCGCAGGCCGCAATTGAGGTGGGTATGAGAGCGTTTCTCCGAGCGTCCCTCGCTCTGGCTTCAGTGGCGCTCGTCGTCGCGGGCTGTGAGCAGGGCAGTGGTGTCGAACTAGGGGCGGAGTCCTCGGATGTCAGCGCGAGCTCTGAGGTGTCCTTGGAGGGTGACGCGGTGCCGGACGCCACGTTCCCACCCGGGCCCGCAGACGTCGTGCGCCAGGTCGACAGCGGGCCTGAGCTCCCGGCGCCGCCGGACGGCCGTGCGGAGGACCCCTGCGAGCCGGGCGCGGGATGCTTCGGCGAGCCCTGCTCGGAGAACTCCGATTGCCTGAGCTCGCTCTGCGTGCCTCACCTCGGGGAGATGGTCTGCTCGAAGCCCTGCGACGAGAGCTGCCCGGATGGGTGGCTCTGCCAGGGAGTCACAAGCTCGGACGCTGACCTGACCTTTGTCTGTGTCTCCCAGCACGAGAGCCTCTGCCTACCGTGCGCCCAGAACAGCGATTGCGGTTCCGGCTCTGTCTGCGTCGATGGGGGCGAGCAAGGCTCCTTCTGTGGCTCCTCGTGCGGGGACGAGAGTCCTTGTCCCGAGGGGTATCGGTGCGAGGAGACGACCAACGTGAGCGGCGGCGCTAGCAATCAGTGCGTGCCCGATGAGGGGGTGTGCGACTGCTCGTCTCAGGCCATGAACCTCGGCTTGAGCACGCCGTGCGCCATCTCCAATGAGCACGGAGCTTGTGTCGGGGCCCGCATCTGCGCTCCAGAGGGCCTGTCGGCCTGCGACGCCGCGACGCCCG
>CALCNF010000723.1 GCA_937897815.1 uncultured Pseudomonadota bacterium
AGGGTATTGCGAAGATGAGCAAGACGGCTCGAACGACGACCAAGAGAACGCCACCTCGCTCCTCAAGCAGGGCACAGCTGTAGGGGGGGAGGCCGCCTCGGTGCCCGTCATGGGCATCCTCGATTCAGGCGAGGCGGACTGGTACTCCATCTTCGGCTCGGAGGGCGAGTCGTTCACGGTGACGGTGCGGCCGTGGACGGGCTCCTCATTGGCTCCAAACGTACGCCTCGTCGACAGCTCGGGAGTCGAGCTCGCCCAGGCCTCTGCGGGAGAGGATGGTTCGGTGACCGTTGGCCCTGTCACGCTCCAAGAGACCTCTCTCCATGGTCTGGAGATCACGGGAACGGGCGCGGGCTACACGGCGAATTATGAGGTCCTCGTGAACGTGGCGAACACGCCGGCAGGTCACGAGATCGAGCCCAACGATGACTACGAGAGCGCGACGCCGCTCGATCTCCAACTCGACCCTTTCATCCCAGGGCTCTATGTCGCGTACGGCGCTGGAGAGCAGAAGCTCGCCGGAGACGGAAGCAATGACTTCTTCAGCTTTGAAGGGGAGGAGGGCGACACGGTCTCCTTCTCAGCCTGGGCGACCTCAGGGGGGATCAACGTGCGGGCTTATCTGGTCCGTCCCGATGGTGCTCAGATCGCCAACGATGTGGCGAGCGGGCCGGACGACACCGCGAGGTTTACCGGGTTCGTGCTCACGGAGTCCGGGACCTGGGGCGTGCGTCTCGAGAACTGGAACAACACGGGTGGCTCGTACGGACTGCAGGTGCTGCGACACGCCGGAGTGCTCGAGTCCGAGAAAGACGCGGACAATGATCTGGTCGAGAGCTATGAGCCAGCGCCCCTCGTGGGGACGGGGCAATCGGGCCAGGCGGAGAGCGCCTGGAGCGTCGGTGTGCTCGACTCAGGCGATCAAGACGTTTGGGCGCTCCTGGGACACGCCGGTGATGTCGTGTCCATTGAGGTGATCACGGCGACGGGCTCGAGTCTCGATGCGGCCTTCAGTCTGACCGACGCTACAGGCCAGGTGCTCGCGGAGGGCGTCTCCGACCAGGGCGGAAACACCGGCTTGCAGGATCTCGCGCTCGTCGAGACCGGCCTCCTGTACATCGTCCTCTCCGCGAACTCTGACGACGGATATGAAGCGGTCTATGGACTGCAGGTGAGCGTTGAGGGTCGTTCGGATGAAGCAGAGCTCGAGAACAACGACTCTGTGGAGCAGGCGCAGCTCCTGCCGCTCCTCGCAGATTCGACGATCGAGGGTCTGTCCTCGGCGAGCGTGATCGGCGACTCCGGGTATCTCGCCTCCAACAGTCACGACTACTATTCCGTCCAGCTGGAGCAGGGCCAGCGTGTCTTGCTGAGTCTCCATCCGGCGCTCGGTACCACGTCGTTGAATCGGCTCCATCTGGTGCGGCCTGATGGCGTCACGATCGAGAACGACCTGTGGGACGGCCCGGGAGACACGGCGCGCATCTACGACCGTGAGATCACGGAGACGGGCGTGTGGAAGATCTTCGTCGAGCCTTGGAGCAACCCGTCGGGCCTCTACCGAATGCAGGTTCATGTCCTCGACGTCGGAGGGCGGATCGAGTCGGATGCCGCCAATAAGAACGACGATCCCTCCAAGAGCGATGACCTGGCCTTCAGCGGGCTTCAGCGGGTGCTCGGTATCCTCGATGAGGCGGACGTAGACCACCTGAACTTCGTGGCCCTCGCCCAGATTCCGACCTCCGTTCAGGTCTTCGCGCCGGACGGCAGCTCGCTGGAGACCGCCGTGACGCTCACGGACAGCCAGGGGGCCGAGGTCTTGTTGGCTGGAGACCCTCCGACGTTCACGCTCGAACAGGCGGGCACCGTTGAGGTTAAGCTCGAGGCCACCTCGGGAGCCGGGCTCGACGGTCTGTGGCATCTCCAGGTGGACACCGCGTCAGGCGGCGTTCCCGGCGTCACGTACGAGCAGGAAGAGAACGACTCCAAGACCCAGGCCCCGGCGGTTGTGCTCGCAGATGACGCCGCGTCGGAGGGCTTCTACGGTGTTCGAATTGATGGCTGGATCGGCGCGGGTGATACCAATGACTACTTCGCGCTCGATGTGGAGCCAGGCGACCGCCTCTTCGCGACGTTGGAGCTCCTTGACGAGGGCGCGACGTGCGAGCTCTCCATTCTGAATGGCGGTGGCTTGAACGTCAGCTTGAGCTCCATCGGCCTCTTTGAGCACGATGTCGCGCTCCGTGATGTCCTGCTCGATGGAGAGGGCCCGTACATCCTCCGCGTGAAGCGCATCTCGGGCGACAGTCAGTACGCCGTACGTCTTCACGTCGGACCGGGGGGGACCTTCGACTTCGCTGGCCAGCAGTGGAGCCTCGATGAGGAGCAACGAAACTGGCATCGAGCGCGGGCCCACGCCGCCTCGAACGGCCGCATCCTGGCGACGATCACGACGGATGAAGAGCGCGAGTTTGCCGCGCTCGCCTTCGGAAAGAAGACGCGCTGGACGGGTTTCCATGACGTGGACGGAGATGACACCTGGATGTCGCTGACCGCAGGTGGAGGGAGCTGGGACGAGCCCACGGGGACGGGTGACGCATACACCTCCTGGAAGAACAACGAGCCTGCCTACTCGGGGAGCAATGGGTACGCCGCCGCGCTCCTTGAGTACACAGAGGGGCTTTGGGGCTCGAAGAACGCGAACACCGTGAAACACACCTCGATTCATCACGCGCGACCGGTCCAGATCGTTACCCCACGATGGTCCGAGCCTCTCGTGGTGGGAGACGCGCCCTGGACCAGCGCTCGGCTGCTGGACGCCTCGGGCGCCTACCTCTCCCCCGAGGCCACCTGGCAGCTGTCAGACGGCCGAAGCGTGGAGGGCATGGAGGCGGGTTATGTCGCGCTGCTCGAGGAGGGTGCGCTCGGCGTGGATGTCGAGGCCTTCGATGGCGATACGTCCGTTGGTGTCGGCGCTCGTGCGCTGCAGGTCGTCGCCGATCAAGGCTTCGATTTGGTCATCGCGGGAGCCGAGGCCCCCACCGAGCTCGTGGTCGGAGAGTCCGTGAGCGTCACCTTCGAGGTCGCGAACGCGGGGTCAGCCAAGCTGACGACGACGAGCGTCCACGACGCCCTTTATCTCTCTAGCGACTCCGTCTTTGACCTCACGGATGACCGCGTCGATTACGTGAAGCACACGAAGACCTTGGAGGCCGGAGACGGCTACGAGGTGACCCTCTCCTTTGACCTGGACGAGGAGCTCGCCAGCGGTCTCACCCATCTGATCGTCGTCTCGGATGAGTCCTGGCGGGTCGTCGACAGCTATCGAGAGAACAACCACCTCGCGTTGCCGGTCCTGGTGGACTACGAGTCCCTCGAGGACGAGGTGCCCTTCGAGGGCGTTGTGGCCTCAAACGGCGCGGAGAGCTTCTTCGCCCTTGAGGTCGCCCAGGGCGAGAGCCTGAGCCTGACCATCACGGCCGAAGAGGGGGAGTGCGTCGAGGTCTATCTGGGTCAGGGCACACCTCCGGTGCGTGGCCAGAGCGAGAACAGCGTCACCGTCTGTGGCGGCACGGAGACCTTCTCCCTGAGCAACCCTGCTCCTGGAACCTGGTACGTCCTGGTCTATGGCTCCAACGCCGGCGCGGAGTATTCGCTCACGGCGGACACCTACTCCCTCGGTCTCTCGAGCTTCGCGCCCGCGATTCACGCCAACGTCGGGCAGGTGACCTTGTCCGTGGATGGCGCCGGCTTCGAGCCTGGGCTCACGGTGAAGCTGGTCGCGGAGAACGGCACTGAATATCTGGCGAGCGCGGTCGAGGTCGTCGGGGCCTCAAGCGCCTACGCGGAGCTGGACCTGGAGGGCATGGCGTCGGGTCTGTACACCGTCGTCGCAGAGCTCGGCGCGGCGAGCGCCCAGGGCTCGGAGAGCTTCGAGATCACCGAGGCGACGGGCGTGGAGCCTGAGGTCGAGGTGAGCCTGGTCGTGCCCAGCGAGGTGGGGCGTCACGCCCTGGCGATCCTCTACGCTACGGTCACCAATCTGGGTGACGTGAGCGTGTCGGCGCCGATCGTGCTGGTGACCGGCTCCGACCTGGCGTTGATGACGCTCCACGCGGACCTGGTCACCGTGGGCTTCTGGACGGACTCGGAACCGGATGGCTTCTCGGACCACATCTTCTTCCTCGCGAGCGGCGCGAGCGCAGGCACGCTCGCGGCCGGGGAGTCTGTAACGGTACCGATCTATTATGCGGGACTCCAGCAGCCCTGGGACATGGCGGATGATGACGTCGCCTTCCAGTCCTATCTCTTGCACGAGGGCAACACCGAGCCCATCGATTGGGACGCCCTGGGCACGAGCATCCGCCCCGCCGATGTCTCCGATGAGGATTGGCAGGCTCTCTTGCCCTGGGTCGCCGAGGACCTGGGAGAGACCTGGGGAGATCTGCACGCCACCATGGTGTCGAGCGCCCAGCAAGAGGCCAAGATGGCTCTGAATGGCTCTATCGACTCCTCGACCGCGTCCTCTGTGGCCAAGTACGTGAGCCAGGCTGTGGGCGAGGCGACGGGGCTCATCAGCATCGAGGACTTCGAGACGAAGGTCGACATGGCGGTCCCTGCTCCAGGGCTTCGCCTTCGTCAGGCGCGCTGCTACGACCCACGGATGAACCCGCGTCAGCGGGTCGGTATGTTCGGCAAAGGCTGGCAGAACGAGTGGGAGGTCGCCCTTGAGGAGCTCGGTGATGGCTCGATCAAGGTCCACGCCTGTGACGCGACCATGCGCCACTACAAGTCGGACAGCCGAGGAGGCTTCTTCCCGGCTCCAGGCTCCACCTCGACGCTGGTCGAGCTTGGCGCCGGTCAGTATCGGCTCACGGAGGAGAACGGCCTGCTTCGGGAGTTCGAGAACGGTCGACAGGTTCACGCCGAGGATCTCTTCGGCAACACGATCGCGGCCACCTGGCAGGACTCGGAGACCCTCACCGCGCTCACCCACAGCTCTGGCGCGACCTTGAGCTTCGCCTACACAGACGGGCTCCTCACCGAGGTGTCCGACTCGAACGGGAACACCGTCACCTACGCCTATGACGGCGCGGACCGTCTGGTCTCAGCGACGCGCCCCGACGGAACCGTGCACAGCTACACCTGGGGCGTAAACGAGTTCAAGGGCGACGTCCTGATCACCAGTTGGTCCATCGGGGATGAGCTTCAGCGCTCCTTCTCCTACGACGACAGGACGAGGCTCTCGTCGGATAAGGGCGGCGCGATCGAGGGCATCAACTACGGCTACATGACGACCTGGCAGGGGTATGGCTCTGTGCTGCACTCGGTCTTGCCAGGAGAGACCTGGTGGGTCGGCTGGGATGCCCGTTATCTGCTGAGCTACATCATCGACCCAGACGGCTACACCACCCGCTTTGGTTTTGACTCGAATCATCGCCTCAATGAGGTCGTCGATCCCATGGGCTACAGCATTCACCTTGAGCATGACGCTCAGGGTCGACCCATCCAGCGGACGAGCCGCGCGGGCCGCGTGGAGCTCCTGTCCTGGGGCAGCGGTATCAGCCTCTCTGGATATACGGACGCCAACGGGCAAGAGACGACCGTCACGCGAGGGGCGAATAATGAGGCCCTTCAGGTCGACTTCCCCGACGGTACCCATGTGGCGTTTACCTATGACGAGCTCGGTCTCGTGACGTCGATGACCGACCGCGCGGGCGTGACCACGAATTACACGCACGACTCCACCGGCGCGTTCGCCTCCGTGGTGACCGGCGTGAGCATCGAGCATGACCTGACCTACGACACGCTCGGTCGACCCCTCGGCGCGACGGGGACGTCGGGCACGGCGGTGTGGACGCGGGATCAGAACGGGCACCTCATCGCTGTCGATGGGCCTGGCTCCATCGCTCTGGCGTTCGAGTATGACGAGCAGGGCCGGGTGGTCTCTCGCGAGGAGACGGGCGGGGAGACGACGCTCCTCGAGTACGACGGCGGGACCCGCGTCGGGATGCTCCTGTCCGGGGCCTCGGCCGACTTCGAGGTTCAGTACACCTACGACGTCGCGGGGCGCGAGGTCACTCGAACGCTCGGAAATGGCGTGACCACCGAGACGACCTACACCCTCCTCGGGAAGCGCGCGAGCGTCCTGACGACGGACGCGAGCGGCACGGTGATCGCCAGCTTCGTCTCCACCTACGACCCGGTCGGCCGACCGACGTCGGTCACGACCCACTATGGAACCTGGACCTACGGGTACGATGTGGACGGCCGGATCACATCGGCGGCGCTCGTCTCGACGGATCCGGACGTGAGCTCGACCTCGATCGCCTACGAGTGGGACGCGGCGGGCAACCGAATCACGACCACGGTCGACGGTGTCGCCCAGAGCGCGACCTTCGATCCCATGAACGTGGTCACCTCTTCCGGGGCCTGGAGCTTCTCCTACGATGACCGAGGCGGAATGACCTCGCGCTCGAATGGTGGCTCCAGTGCGTCCTACACCTATGACGACCAGGGCCGGATGTCGGGCCGAACAGGGGTAGATGGCGAGGCGTCTCACACGTACGACGCCTGGGGCCGTCGACTTACGGGAGCTTTGGACGGCGAGTCTGTGAGCTACACCGTGGATCCAAGTGGCGCCGGGCACGTCGTGTCGATCCGCGGCGCAGATGGATCGTTGATCCTGACGTGTCCGCGCGGTCAGCGCGTCGAGGGCTGTTACGCCGCCTCGGACGCGCCGCGGTACTTTGTCTTCGACACCCAGGGCAACGTCGCCGCAGTGGTCTCGGCATCAGGCGAGGTGTTGAACCGATACGCCTACACGCCGTTTGGAGCTCCTGTGCTTCATGAGCAGACCGTCTCGAATCCATTCACGTGGGGCGGCGGCCTGGGCGTGATGCGAGAGTCTGATGACCTTTATTTCATGCGAACGCGATACTATTCAGCGTCCCTGGGCCGCTTCCTGACGGCCGACTCGCGAGGGCTCGCGGGCGGAGATATGAACCTCTACGCCTACGCCCTTGGACACCCGACCGCCTTCGCCGACCCCACCGGGACCGGACCGATCGATGGGCTGGTCGGAGCCCTCTTTGGGGGAGGGGTCGATTTGGCCGGGAACGCCGGTGATGGGATCGACGCAGGTGACGTGGTCTCTGCGGGCAACTCCACGCTCCTCGGCATGACCGGGAGGCTCCTGCCTCCAGGCATCGGAGGCGCCGCTGGAATCGCGCTGAACCCGGACAACTACAACGACATCGGCAATGGCCTCCTGGCGTTGCGAGACCCGTTTCATCATCGACGAAGCCAGCTCGATGAGGCCCTGTGCGAGATCGACGGGAACTGTGGAGATGGCTTCGATGAAGGCGGAGATGGCGGCAGCGGGACCTCGGGATCCATCGATCCCAATGAGAAGACCGGTCCCGCGGGAGTCGGCGAGGAGGGCTGGATTCTCCCAGGAGAGCTCATCCCCTACCGCATCGACTTCGAGAATGACGCCATCGCCACCGCGCCGGCTCAGCAGGTCGACATCATCGACCCCCTCTCCGAGGATCTGGACTGGTCCACGTTCGAGCTCACGAGCGTGGGCTGGGGCGACGTGATCATCCCCATCGAGCCCGGCACCCAGTGGTTCCAGCACATCGAGCCCTTCAGTCATGAGGGCGTGGACTTCGAGGTGCACATCTACGCGGGTATC
>CALCNF010000724.1 GCA_937897815.1 uncultured Pseudomonadota bacterium
CCTCGCGCTTGAGGACGAAGTCGAGGTCCATGGTGGTGTCAGCCTCCAGGGTCACCACCGCCTCGTGCATCGACCAGGTGGGTCCGTGAGTGGCGACGATGCGGTAGCTGCCCGCAGGAACGATCGCCTCGGTGTCATCCGCGGTGACATAGGCCACCGCGCTGATGCTGCCTCCCCAGGACTTGCGACGCGGCTCGAACTCGTTGGGGGGATAGGGCGACGGAGTTTGGCCCTGACGGTACAGGGTGACGCGGGAGGGGACCGGAGCGCCTGTAGCCTCATCATGAACCGAGAGCTTCACCCGAGCCGACGCCGGGATCTCCAACACCGGTTGAGGCATGTCGCCCTCCATCACCTCGAGCTCATAGGGCTCGGCGGCCACGTGACCCGGAGCGTAGGCGTGGAGCGTGTGCACACCGGGGAGCAGCCGTAGCTCGAAGCTCCCGTCATCGGCGATGGGCGCCAGACTCACGGGGTCACCGTCGAAGCGCGCGCCGACGAAGGCCGAGCTCGGAGCGACCGTGTCCGGTAGGGAGACGACGCCGCTGACGAGCCGAGAGCCGGTGTCCAGATCCAGGAGGCCTTCGTGGATGCCATCGAGCCCGCTCATGCCCCGATCGCTCACGGCGAACCAGGTGCTCAGGGTGTGCTCCTCCCAGGCGGGGACGATGAAGCCCTCCTCCTGAATGATGCTCACGCCGGCGTAGCTGAACAGGGGGATCAACGTCCGGTCCCGCGTCATGATCCCGTAGCCCTCTCGAGGCCCGAGGGCGGCGAAGTAAGGGGGGTGATAGACCATCTGAGCGACGTCAAACCCACGACCGGGGGCGAACGCGTAGGCGCCATCTCCCATGGAGGCCATGGCGAGGGGCAGGTCAAACACGGCCGCCGTGGCCTCCTCGTTGATGACCGTCACGTCCATGCGGAGCGCCCGATCATCGGGTCCGAGGCTGTAGGTGTAGCGCACCCGCGCGGGCGGCGGCGCCTCGTCGAGGAGCAGGTCCCCAATAAAGCTGTCGAGGAAGTGAAACGGCTCCATACGCCCCTCGATGGCCACCTCAGCGAGGCCGTCCGATCCATCGCTCACGATGAGGATCGTCTCCGGGGCGAACACCTGGAGGTTCCACGCGAAGAAGTACTCACCGTAGCGGTCTGGCGCGGTGTCTCCCTGGGCGTTCACCGAGGCCATGTCGACGACGTTGCCTCCCCAGTATCGGTAGCCGTTCGACCTACGGATGCCCTCGACGATGAAGGCGGCGTGGGCGTTGTAGAGCTTGATATCACCGACCCGGCCCTCGGCCTTTGGTCCTGACAGGAGCGCCGCCGGATCGTCGACGATGGCGGCCATTACCTCACCATCGAGGAGCGCCCGCGAGGGATCTCTGGGCTCGATCACCACGTCCTCGGGCCCCACGTCAGAGACGTCCGATGTGTCCGCGCTCGACGTCTCCTCGATGTCCGCGACGTCATGGGTGTCGGTGACACCGGAGCCGCCGCTCGGCGCGGGGGTCTCCTCGCCGCACGCGGGCGCGAGAAACAGAAGAAACAGCACGAGTGTGGAGCGTGGGGGAATCGGCGACATAAGCGCCATTGTACCCGCCAGCGAGACCGGACCACAATGACGGCGCCCGGAGAGGTCGTTAGCGAGGCCCTGATCGCATCAGGTCGCCTCGGTCGCCACCTCCTCCATGAAGGTCGCCAGGGCCACGTCGAGCTCCGTGAGGCCCCCCGCGTCGTGGGTGGACAGCGCGACCTCGACACCGCTGTACACGTTCGACCAATCGGGGTGATGGCCCAGGCGCTCCGCCTCAGCGGCCACGAGCGTCATCCAGTCAAAGGCGCTCACAAAATCGGGGAAGCGGTACGAGCGCTTGAGCTGCGCGCCGTCCGACGTCCAGCCAGGCAAGGACTCGAGGGCCGCGGCGACCTGCTCTGAGCTGAGAAGTGAGTGATTCATGCGAGATTTCCTCCTGCGAGACCCGCCTCCTGGGGGAGAGCCTCGGTCGTTTGCGTGAGATTGGACATGCTGATTCCGGTCCCGAAGGCGTGCACCTCGATGCCCGCTGTGCCCTTGCCGTTCCGACCCGAGCTCGCGAGACGAGAGGTCTCGAGGCGAACACAGATCACGGCGTTCAGTCCGCGGGCCTGGGCGTCCTCCTTCATCCTCAGGAGCGCCTCACGACGGGCGCGCTGAACGACGACGGCGTAGGCGTCGATACGCCCACCGAAGATCTGGAGAAATGAGGAGAGGACGCGCTTGAAGTAGTCGATGGAGACGACGACCGAGCCCTCGACCAGAGCGATGCGCTCCGGTCGCTCCCCGCCGGCGATCTCAGCCATGGGAACCGCGGGCATCGCGGCGAGCTCGGCCTCACGGCGGTCGAGCTCTCGGAGATGCCGCTGCTCGCGGCGCTTCCCGACGACGTAGCCACAGATCAGCAAGATGATCGTGAACGCGAGGTCGAAGAAGATCTGGAAGCCCTGATCCTCCAACGGCTACTCCACCTTGACCGCTGTGCCGTACGCGAAGAGCTCCGCGGCCCCCTGGGCCACGGATGAGGTCGCAAAACGAATGTTCACAATGGCGTTGGCCCCCTGGGTGCTCGCCTGCTCGATCATCCGGCTCAGGGCCTCCTGGCGGCTCTCGGCGAGGAGCTCCGTGTATCCGACGAGCTCGCCGCCGACGAGGTTCTTCAGGCTCGCCATGATGTCACGGCCGACGTGCTTCGCGCGCACGCTGGAGCCGCTCACCAGGCCATAGAACTCGACGACGCGGGTCCCGGGTATGCTCTCGGTGGTCGTCAGGTACATCGACACCTCCCTCTTCCAGCCCACAGCATACTGGATTCTCAGGTCAGCGGCACCCGGGCTCCATGGCGAGTTGGGCGTGAGTTGGGTTGGCACCTGAGGCTGGTCGCGCGCGGGCGAGACCTCGCGCAGGTGCGGTTTGGCGAGCGCGCTCACGCACTCGTGCGGAAACCCGTTGTGCAGCGTGCGCAGCCTGCGGTTGGCGGCCGTGCGCGCGTGCGCGCAGCACTTGCCCGAGCA
>CALCNF010000725.1 GCA_937897815.1 uncultured Pseudomonadota bacterium
CGTCTCGCCTGCCTGCGCCTGCGTGCGACGGGCGCGAACATGGACCACATGCCGCCCAAGGTTGAGCGCGAGGAGGCCGCGGCCGCCATCTCTGCCACCTTTCTCACGTGCGCCATCGCGGCCACCCATTCACTCACGCTCCTCGACCTCACCGGCGTCCTTCTCCAGGTCGCCGACCGCGAGCACCTTACCGTCCTTCGTGTCGAAGATGAGTAGAGCCCTCGGGCTGTCCTCGAGAACGGCGAGGACCTTGCGATCGTCGATTCGGTGCAGCGTCGCCCGACGCTCCGGGGCGATCATGGTGCGGCTCCACAGGTGACGGGCGTCGCCCCCCTCCCATGCAGTGAGAAGCAGGTCACCCTGATCGTGACGATGCATCACGATGCGGTCCGCCGTGCGCACAGGCTTGTCGATGTCCGCCCCGCGGACGACGAGCTTGGGTTTCCCATCTCCGAGCCGGCCCTGGGCGATCCAGCGGTCTCCGTTCTCCTCCACGCCGGACAGCCAGATGCGGCTGTCTACGAACTCCACCCAGTCGGGCCGAGCAGAGACCCCACTCGGTAGGGGAATGGTCCAGTCGCCCTCCTTGACGCCTCGGAGGTCTACGAAGGTCACCTCCGCGACGGCGGGCGCGACATCCAGGTTGACGATGACAACGGAGCCATCGGACAGGAGGCGGATGTCCTCCGGGGAGACAGGCGCTCCGTCCTTCTCCTCATTCCAGGAGCCGCGGACGGTGCCGGACCGCCGATCGATGAAGTGCAGCGCGAACGGCGCGTTGGCGTCCAGGGAGACGATGTGGTTGCCCCGAGCGAGCAGCTTGCGTGGGTGACCGATCCGGGCCGGTGACTTCCAGACGGCCTTGCCCCGCCCCATGTTGTGGAGCTGGAGCTGCATGTGCATGCGCCCTTGGCCGGAGATCAACACCCCCGACGGATCCGCATGGTGGACCCGCTCGTTGCAGGTTCCTCCCGTCGCGCACAGGGTGTCTCGCTTCCAGACCGAGGTCCCCTTATCGCCCTCGAGGACCTCGAGACTCGTGCCCGCCATGACGATCCGTCCGGCGTGGCCCCAGACATCATCGAGGCGCCCGCCGAACGCGCTGTGGCTCCAGGCCACCTTTCCCGTCGACGGGTCAAAGGCTGTGACCCCTTGCTGGCCATCGCTGACGACCAGACGGCGTCCCTCTGCATGCATCCACGCGACCTTCCCCTGAGGCGGGGATAGCGTTCGCGCGGGCTCTAGAATTCGTGCGTGCTTGTCCCTGGGTACGCGCGCGAGCGATGGCTGCGCGATCAGCAGGGCCAGGAGCACCCCAAGCATCCTTGTCATGGTCAAGACCTCACAGAAGCATCATGGACCGACTTACAGATTAGGCCAGCCTCCCCCCTTGCGCGACATTCCTGGCCCGTGCACCCTGCCCGCCATGAAGATCATATCCTGGAACGTGAACGGTATTCGCTCCTGCGCGAAGAAAGGCTTTCTCGACTGGCTGGAGACGTCCGACGCGGATCTGGTCGGCCTTCAGGAGGTCCGCGCTCGGCCCGAACAGCTGGACCCTGGCCTCCTCGCGCCCCTCGGTTGGCGGGTCGCCTTGAACCCGGCGGAGCGCCCAGGCTACAGCGGAGTGGGCGTCTACAGTCGCCGCGCCTGGACCTCCATCGAGACCTCCATGGGTGAGGAGCGGTTTGACGTCGAGGGACGCGTGCAGCTGATCCGGCTGGGCTCGCTTCTGGTCGCGAACGTGTACTTCCCCAACGGCAGCGGAAAGAACCGGGACCTGAGTCGAATCCCCTACAAGCTCGACTTCTACCGCAGGCTCTTCGACCTCCTGGAAGAGGACCTCACGGCCGGACGGCCTGTCCTCGTGATCGGCGACTTCAACACCGCCCACGAGCCCATCGATCTGGCGCGGCCCAAGGCCAACGTAAAGACGAGCGGCTTTCGTCCCGAGGAGCGGGAGGAGCTCGATCGATGGCTGAAGGCTGGATGGGTCGACACCTTCCGCGCCCAGCATCCCTGCGAGGCGGGCCACTACACCTGGTGGAGCAACCGGCCCGGTATTCGAGAGCGGAACGTGGGCTGGAGAATCGACTACGTGCTCGCTTCGCCTGGCGCCATGAAGTACGTGCAGGACGCCTTCATCCTCTCGGACGTCCTCGGCTCCGACCACTGCCCCCTTGGTGTGGATCTGGACGATGCGGTTCTCTCAGCCTGAGCGACCCCGAGCCCTTGAACCGCCTGTCGACCGCGGCCCGTCAGAAACTGTCTGTAGAGAGGTCGCGCGTCGCGCGCGCGCCGTGCTAGGGTGCGTGCTCACGTGACGATGAGTCGGGGAAACGTGTCTCAGATGATGAAGAAATACAGTGTGGTGCTGGCGCTAATCGCGATGGCGCTGGCCACGTGGAGCACGGCTGCGTTCGCCGCAGACGCCGTGCCGATTCCGAGCGATGAGATCGTCGAGTTCAGCGCCTCTTCGAGTCTCTCGACCAAGCCCGCCTACAAGGCCATGGATGGCCGAACGGGCACCTCCTGGGTCTCCCAATGGCGCCAGGGCATCGGCTCTTCTCTCACCATGCAGTTCGACCAGGCTCGCTTCATCACCATGGTGGCCGTTCTCCCCGGAAACGCCGGCAGCAACGCCAAGTGGAAGAAGCACTGCGTACCTCAGACCATTGAGCTCAAGTGGGATAAAGGCGGCTCTCAGACCTTCTCCATCCGCAAGCGACGCGTGCACCAGTACCTGATGCTCAAGAAGCCGGCGCGAACCAAGAAGCTGAAGATCACGGTCACGGACATCTACAACTGCCCAACCCTGGACGCGGCGATCACGGAGATCATGCCGTACGAGCCCCGCAACATCCTCAAGCGCCACCCTGAGCTCCAGGGACGCCTCAAGGCTGACCTGGCCGAGATGGCAAACCCAGCCAAGCGCAAGGATGCGATGGCCCGCCTCGTTCACGCCGGCCGCCCCGCGGTCGATTACCTCAAGAAGCAGACCTCGGCAGAGGACCCGCTTACGGCGGAGAGCGCGCTCACGGCGCTGCTGAACATCAGCCGACGCAAGGGTCGCGGCCTGCTGCGCTCGATGCTCAGCAGCGGTGCGCAGCCGAAGATCGTGGCCGCCCTGCGGGCGCTGCGATGGAACCGGCTGGAGGGGCTCAGCGAGATCCTCGTGAGGCTCGCGAGTCGCGACC
>CALCNF010000726.1 GCA_937897815.1 uncultured Pseudomonadota bacterium
ACTGAGGTGCGGTTGGCCTTCAGCGTCGAGCCCGTGGCCGTGTTGTCGACGATGCAATCGGCGTCCTCGGGGGGGAGCACCTCGGTGGCACCCCAGGACCGAAGGAAGGTGGCGTCGATCTGGTCGCGCTCGATCCAGTCTCGGGTGATTCGGCTGTACTCCGAGGCGATGACCAGGCGCCTGCGAGGCAGACGGCCGTCGACCAGGAGCGACTCGGGGGCGGCCGCGACGATCTGGACCTGGTCGAGGCCCGTGTCGAGGAGCTCCACGAGGTCCGCGTCCAGCTCACGAACCCAGTCCGCTCCCGCGAAGCCGATGTCTCGGCGGCCGGCCGCGAGCATCTCGACGATGCCCTGGGGTTTAAGGAGCTTGGCCTCCACACCCGGCAGGGCGATGGAGGCGCGGTAGTCGCGCGCCGTGGTCCGAACGGGGCATCCCGCGTCGGCCATCAGGGCGGCCACCCCGTCGCACATACGGCCTTTGGGGAGACCTAGTTGAACAGGAGACATCATCTCTCTTCCTCTTGTTGAGGCCGAGACGACGGGGAACAAGCGCGTCCACAAACGCAAAACGCCAGTCCCCATCGGACCGGCGTTTCGTCATGTGATCAGGTTGAATACAGATCAGCGCCGGTCCACTCCGTGGTGGTGATGGCGATGATGCTGGTGGGCGTTGCTCACGAGAACGACGGTAGCGGTCGATTCGCCTCCAAGCAAGTGCCTTGTCGATCTTCGGGTCACTCGAGGGCGACCCAACACGGTCTCATCGCTCGTCCGAAGCCGGGAGCGCCACGGACAGGGCGTAGCCCTACCCGCGAGACTCCATCCCAGGCGCGCCTGGGATCAGGGCATGCGATCGATCTTCCGAGCTCCGGGAACATCGCGACCGGGAGGCGGTCCAAGAGATCATGCGGTTGATTCTCCTTTACGCCTGCGCCCTTTTCCTCACGTTGACCGGCTGCGCCTCGGCGCCGGTTCCCGTGGAGCGGGCGGAGCCGGCCTGGCCCGAGGGCGTGGCCCAGACGTGTCCCCAGCGGCGCGTGTCCCAGTGTTGCTTTCGCACGGAGGCGATCAAGGAGGCGATGGCGCGACTCAAGGCTGGCTTTCGAGCCTGCCACGGACCTGATGTCGAGCCCGTGCTGGTCGAGATCCGAGTCGAGACGCGCGGCGGAGTGCCCTCGTGCGTAGGGCGCACACCGAAAGAGAGCGAGGCCGCGCGTTGCCTGGCGTCCGTGGTTGCTCGATCCCTCTTCATTCCCGACAGCGCGCCTGAGGAGGCGTGCTCCTTTCGCTATCCCGTTCGACTGCAGTAGCCCACCGTCCTTCGGAGTTGCAGGCCTGGGGCTAGGGGTTCGGGAAGCCCGCTGGGGGCTGGTCTGCTCCGTCGATCTCCCCGGAGTAGCTCCAGCATACAGCCTGTCCCTCTGGGCTCAGACCACAGTTGTGGAAGGTGCCGGCCGAGAGGGTAGTGAGCGGCTGAATGGGGCCGTAGGGCTGCAGGTTCGTCTGGACGCCAAACGTGCCCCAGCAATAGGGAAGGC
This sequence comes from uncultured Pseudomonadota bacterium, assembly GCA_937897815.1. Lineage (GTDB taxonomy): Bacteria > Myxococcota_A > UBA9042 > PHBI01 > CALCNF01 > CALCNF01. The sequence continues at coordinate 1,541 of CALCNF010000726.1, forward strand.
CGTCGGCGCTTCGCGCACAGGAGTGACTGCTGCCCGAACAGAGGCCCTGGTGACCAGGGTCCGTAGGTGTGCCGTGTTCCGAGTTCTCCCAGGTCAGGTTCCCCCAGCAGGTGATCAGCCCCTCGGGATCGAGGGCACACGAGTGTTGGTCTGCCGCTGAGATCTCAACGAACGTGCCGGCGGGCGGAGCGGCCTGCCCAGAGGAGTCCTCTCCCCAACAGATCACCTGGTCTTGCTCGTCGATTGCGCAGCTGTGCAGAAAGCCCGCCGAGATGGCCTTGAAGGATCCCTCTGGCGGGGTGGTCTGACCGCTCGCCCCAAAGCCCCAGCAGGAGGCTTGTCCCGCGGTGTCGATGGCGCAGGTGTGGAGTCCACCAGCGTCCACCGCCGTGAAGAGGCCTTCGGGAGCGCTGATCTGGTCGTATGTGTCGTCGCCCCAGCAGACGACTTGACCCTCTGAGCTCAGGGCGCACGTGTGAGACGAACCCGCCGTGACCGCTCGAAACGACCCTTCCGGTGGGCTGCTTTGACCGACGGCATCGTTCCCCCAGCACAGAACGCCTCCCTGGGGCGTGAGCGCACA
>CALCNF010000727.1 GCA_937897815.1 uncultured Pseudomonadota bacterium
CGCCTATGAAGGACTTTGGCTATGATGTCGAAGACCACCGCGCTGTGGATCCACTCTTCGGGTCGCCCGACGACTTCACCGAGTTGATCCACGAGGCTCACGCGCGAGGGCTGCGGGTGCTCATTGACCTGGTCTTGAGCCACACGTCGGATACGCATCTCTGGTTCCAGGAGGAGCGTGAGGTTCGGGGGCCGAGCAGCGCCGACCGATACGTATGGGCCAACGGACCGGCCGAAGGAGGCCTGCCCAACAACTGGCTCTCGATCTTTGGCGGGCCTGCCTGGACGTACGAGCCGCGTCGTCAGCAGTACTATCTGCACAATTTCCTCGAGAGTCAGCCGGACCTGAACTTTCACAACCCGGACGTCCGCGAGGAGGCCCTCTCTGTCGCTCGCTGGTGGCTTGAGAGAGGCGTCGATGGCTTTCGCCTGGACACCGTGAACTTCTACTTCCATGACCAGGAGCTGCGAAACAACCCTGTGGCCGCGCAGCGAGACCAGCAGGTCGTGTCTGAGGGCAACCCCTATGGGCACCAGGACCACCGACACGACAAGAACCAGCCCGAGGTCTGTGAGTTCCTGAGTGACCTCGGCGAGCTGCTGGATGAGTTCCCCGGCACGATCGCCCTGGGGGAGATCGGCGCCGTGAGAGAGCGCGCCCTCGGGCTCATGCAACAGTATCAGCAACCGGGAAGGCTCCAGCTGAGCTACGCGTTCGATCTCCTCTCCGCCCGCTTCTCCGCCGATCATTTCCGCGCGTTTATCGCTGAGAACTCTGGACCTGCGCCACCTGTGTGGCGTTGTTTGGCCTTCTCCAACCATGACGTCCGCCGATCGGCCACGCGCCTGGATGCGTCAGGCCAGAACCCCGAGGTGGTGGCGTCGATGGCTCTGGCCCTTCTACTCACGTTGCGAGGGACGCCCTGCCTCTACCAGGGCGAGGAGCTCGGGCTCACCGAGGCTGAGGTGCCCTATGAGCGCCTCGTGGACCCCTATGGCATAGCGTTCTGGCCCGAGTTCAAGGGGCGAGATGGCTGCCGGACACCTATGCCCTGGAGCCCTGACGAACCCCACGCGGGCTTCTCGAGCACAACGGGCGAATCGTGGCTCCCCGTGGCGGAGGAGCATCGCGAGCAGGCCGTTGAGCGCCAGGAGCTTCGCGGCGACTCGCTGCTCCAGCTCAGTCGCGAGCTCATCAAGACCCGAACTCACAGGGCGGCGCTGCACAGCGAGCGGATCGACGTCCTCGACAACGAAGGGCCGATGCTCGCGTATGTACGCGGCCAGGGTGAGGCTGCCCTCCTCTGCCTCTTCAACCTCTCTGCGGAGTCCCCAGCCTTCTTCCCACCCGACGCCTGGAGAGAGGCTGAGACCCTGCACCAGGGTGGCGAGGTCTCCACCCAAAGCGAAGATAACGCCTGGCATTTCGGCCCCTGGTCCTGGAGGATCATGGCGTCGCCTTCTGATGAAGGCTGAGCTACACTTCAGATGAACCTCCCGCGTCTCACGCAGAAGCGAGTTGCATTATGACCGCCCCCGAGAGCGCTGCCGAGCAGGCGGCCCACTTGAATGCCCTTGCCCTGGATCCGATCGATCTCGGGATCATCATCGTCTACTTCCTGGCAGTGCTGGGAATCGGACTGTGGATTGGACGCAACACCAAGGGCGGCGACGACCTCTTTCTCGCGGGACGCAGCCTGGGATGGATCGCCATCGGCTTCTCCCTGTTCGCGTCCAACATCTCGTCGACCACGCTCATCGGACTCGTGGGGAGCGCTTATGACGGCGGACTCTTCATCTCCAACTACGAATGGATGGCGACGGTCGTCCTCGTCTTCTTCGTGCTCTTTTACGTGCCCATCTTCCTACGCTCTCGGATCTCGACGATCCCGGAGTTTCTGGAGCGGCGCTTCGGGCGAAATAGCAGGCGCTATTTCTCGGGCCTGACCATCATCACCAACATCCTGGTGGACACCGCGGGCTCTTTGTATGCCGGCGCTGTGGTGCTGCAGCTGTTCTTTCCTGCCCTGGATATGTGGACGACGTGCGTCGTGCTGGCGGTCATCGCGGGGATCTACACCGCGGCGGGCGGACTCGCGGCGGTGGTCTACACCGATGTCATCCAGGCGGTCGTGCTGCTCTTGGGCTCCTGCCTCATGACCTACTTCGTGTTCGCGCACCCGGCCATCGACTTCTCCTGGGCGGCCCTCACGGAGGGCGTCGGTGACCCTTCAAAGTTCTCGGTATTCAGCCCAGAGCACCACCCTCTGTCGGATCCTCGACTCCCCTGGCTTGGGACGCTCATCGGTGTGCCGATCCTCGGCTTCTACTTCTGGGTAACGAACCAATACATCGTCCAGAGCGTGCTCGGCGCGAAGAGCGTCGATGACGCGCGCTGGGGAGCGCTCCTGGGAGGCCTGCTCAAGCTCCCCGTACTGTTCATCATGGTCCTCCCGGGGCTGGCCTTCTCCATCATCTGGGCGCAAGACAATCCAGGGGTCGCGCTCGAGGCCGACAAGGTCTTCCCCCACATGGTCACATCGCTGCTCCCAGTTGGGGTGATCGGCTTGGTCCTCGCGGGCCTGATCGCGGCAATCATGAGCAGCATCGACTCGACGCTCAACAGCGCCTCGGCGCTGATCACCCTGGACTTCGTGAAGCCCGCGAAGCCCGACCTGAGTGAAGCGGAGGTCTTGAAGGTCGGTCGAATCTCCATGTTCGCCATCATGGTCGTCTCGGCGCTCTGGGCACCACAGATCGCCAACTTTGATGGGCTCTTCAAGTACATCCAGGAGATGCTCGCCTACATGGTCCCGCCGGTCACCGTGCTCTTCCTGCTCGGCGTCTTCTGGCGCGCCGGGACCGGTAAGGGCGCCCTCACGACTCTGATGGGCGGCCATGCCGTGGCGGTCTTCCTCTTCCTCGCCGACAAGGGCTTCCTCACCGATGGCGAGCCCCTGTGGGGGACACCGATTCACTTCACGCTGGTGGCGGGGATCGTGTTTGGCGCCTCGCTGCTGATCTACATCGCCACCGCGCACTGGGGCGCGACGAAGACCGATGACGAG
>CALCNF010000728.1 GCA_937897815.1 uncultured Pseudomonadota bacterium
TCACCTCGCCGTCGCGATTCATGTGCCGAGCCAGAGCGTAGACCGACATCTTTGGCACATCGCTTAGAAGGGAGAGGCCGCCGGCCATATCGCCATAGAGCGTGCAGTAGCCCACGGCGAGCTCGCTCTTGTTCCCGGTGGTCAGAAGCAAGGAGCCGAACTTGTTCGACCAGGCCATGAGAAGGGTCCCGCGAACTCGAGCCTGAATGTTCTCCTCGGTCACGTCGGGCTCTTGGGCCGCGAAGACCTCACGAAGCGTATGATCGAACGCCGCCATCGGACCCTCGATAGGCAGCGTGTGCGCCGTCACTCCCAGGCGCCTCGCCAACTCGAGAGCGTCCGCAACGCTGTGATCTGAGGAATAGGGTGAGGGCATGAGGAGCCCCGTGACGCGCTCGGGGCCCAGGGCCCGAGCGGCGATGGCGCAGGTCACGGCGCTGTCGATTCCGCCTGAGAGTCCCATCACGACGGTCGAGAAGCCGCACTTGCGCACATAGTCAGCGAGACCCAGCTCGAGGGCGGCCAGCATCATGGCGTCCCTATCAAGCTCGGGCGCGAGGTTTCCAGGGCCTGCGTCGGCTCCGATCTCACAGACCAGTAGGTCGGTCTGAAAGCGTGCTGCGCGCGCCACTACGGAGCCGCTCTCGTCGACCACGAAGCTCCCGCCGTCAAAGACGAGCTCATCATTGCCGCCGACCTGGTTGCAGTACACGACAGGCGCCCCGGCCCCAAGAGCGAGCTCCCGCGCCAGGGCATCTCTGTGGGCAGACTTGTCCATCTCGAAGGGCGAGGCGCTCAGGTTGATCAGCAGATCGGCTCCCTGCTCGATCTGCTCCTGCGCCGGGGATCGGTGATAGAGCGGACGCCCGCTCCGAACGGGGTCGAGCCAGATATCTTCGCAGAGCGTGACACCAAGACTCCAACCCGCGAACTCGACCACGTGGGTCTGGGTCGCGGGCTCAAAGTAGCGAGCCTCATCGAAGACGTCGTAGGTAGGCAATAGCGCCTTATCCCATCGCGAAACGAGCTCGCCATCCGCGAGCAGGGCCGCCGAGTTCGTGAGCCTCTTGCCCGCCTGGCCGCCCGCCGTGTCCACGTAGCCAACCAGGATCGCGATCCGCGCAGAAAGCTCACGCAGCCGTTGGACCGTCTCTAGGTTCCCTTCCACGATCCTCGGAAGATCCAGGAGATCTTTTGGGGGGTAGCCGAGGGTCGCAAGCTCCGGGAAGACGATCAGATCCGCCCCGACCCGTTCGGCGCGCTCCACCTGCTCAATCAGCATCGCACAGTTGTCGGTCAGGGCACCGACTGTGGGGTTCACCTGCGCGAGCGCGACGCGTAGTGGTTGCTTCGTCATGGCCCTATCAAAGACCGCGAGAGCCCGAAGGGCAACACCCCGTTGTCACCCCATCGGTTGAGACCTGCGCCTGGGCCGTGTAGGTTGCGCCCGATGTCTGTCCACTCGCTCATCGATCTCTTTGTGCCCACCCCCGACGCTCACGACGCGAGCGTGAGTGTGGCGATGGCGGGTCTCGACTCCGGTGTCCTCGCCTTTACCGATCTGGAGGCGCTCGAGGCTTTTGAGGCCACAGGGCCTACGCCGATGCACGCGGGCTTGCGTGTGGATTTAGAGGACACCTCGGCGCTCGTGCTGCTCCCGTCCTGCGAGAGCGAGGCGTACGCGCCGCTCCTGGAGGCCGGAACCGTTGACGCCCTGCAAGACGCGGTTCGAAGTCTCGGAGGCTGCGCGATCTGGGTGGGTGGTCCACTGGGCCCCGCGAAGATCCCTGCAGGCGCACCAGAGGCACAATCTGCGCGGACCGGAAGACTGGTTCATCGGGTCTGGGCCTCTCTCCTGGCCCGAGACCTGTCCTTTGAGGACGCGGCGCTCACGGGTCGGAGATTGCTCGGAGGCACCGGGCCGGAAGGTGGCCTGGAGTCTGTCGGTCAATACGCGACCCTCTTGCCCGTCGCGCCCGGCGATCGAGCGGCGCTGATCATGGCCCTCAACGATGGCCTGGGCATCGGCGTAGAGCGCGTCGTGGCCGAAGAGGAGGCCTCCGAGCAGGAGCCGAAGAAGCGCCGCCGACGTCGCAGACGTAGGCGGGGCCGCAAGGACGAGACCGGTAGCCCGGAAGCGGAAGGGCCAACCGAAGCTTGAGTCGCGCTTAGAGCCCCTCAATCGAGGGGTTCGCGATCCAGCCGCGCCGGCCTCCGGCGAGCTCGACCTGACTCCAATCTTCGCGGATCTCCAGCACGCGGAGCTCCATGCCCTCTGCGACCGGGACGCCGCGGGCGTCCCCATGGGGACCGTCCTTGAGGGAGGCCTTTGCGTCGACGACGACGCCCAGAGAGATCTTCCCGTCCAGACGCGTCTGGCCCCACAACAGAAGGGCCAGGCAACAGGTGATAATGGCGACCGGGATGGAGACTGGTCCGGCCCAGGTCCACCGGTCGCTCAGGCGTCGAGCGGTGAGCAGACCGAGGAGCAGCGTCCAGAAGAGCAGCGCGAGCCAGGTGAGATCCGAGGACTCGACCATGTGCGTCAGACGAAACCAGAGCCCGCCAGGATCCGCGTAGATGAACTGACGGCCATCTTCTCCGCTCCTGTAGCGCTCCTGGAGTTGACGGCGGACGATCTCAAGATTCCGCTGAAGCGCCTCTTCTACCGGTGGGGATGGTGCCAGCCGAAGTCCTCTTCGATAGGCTCCGATGGCGCGGCCCAGCGCGCCCGTTCGTACATAGGCGTTGCCCAGGTTGTGCTCGAGGCTCGCGTCTCGCTGACCCTCCGCGCGTAGGCCTTCATAGAGGGTAACGGCCTTCTTTGCCTCCCCCCGGGTCAGGAGCTCGTTGGCCTGGTCGAAGCGCTCCTGGGCGTCAGATGTGGCGAGCGCAGATGTGCTCAGGAAGCCGAGCAGCGACAGAACCAGCAGGGCGCGTCTCATACGCTCCCCCTGGGCGTGACCGCGTCAAGACGCCGCAGAAGCCGCTGGGCACGATCGAGGGCGTCACGCATATCCTCCTCGGCGTCCTGCGAGGGGGCGAATCGCGCGAAATCACAGTTCTCGAGCTCGACGATCACCGCGTCGATGAGATCTCCTTCATACCCTCCGCCCTGCAGCACGGCTCGGAGCGCCTCGTGAGTCATCCCTCGCGCCGCGACGTTCAAGCGCTCCTCAAAGTAGAAGGTGAACGTGCGGTTGATATGATCATAGAAGTCGCCGACCAGCCCCTCCTTGAGCGCCTGTTCCGCCAGCTTGAGGCGCTTCTTGCCCTTCCCGTAAGCTCCGCGCTCACGATGCTTACCGGCGTGCTTCTCTCGGTGCTGCAGGGCGCGCACGCGCGCTTCCACAGCCAGGAAGCCCAGGAGAGGGATCAGGACGCCGAGCCAGAACGGAGTCGAGCCGACCCAGGGCGCGCTGCCTCCCTCGCCCAAAGAGACGCCGTGCAGGGTCGGTCCAATGTCCTCGCCCTGAGGCAGGGCGCCCGCGATCGGAGACGTAACGGTCGAGCGCGCGCTCGGCGCGGTCACCTTTAGAGACACGCCGGGATAAGAGAGACTCCGGTACCGAGCAGCCTGGGTGTCAAAGAAGGCGAACTCGACCGCGGGCGTCGTCAGTCGCCCCTCCTCAAGGGGCGTGATCAGATACTGAAAGACACGCTTGCCCCGAACGCCGGAGGCGCTCTGACGAAGCTCATCGTCGTTGTTCGACGGCAAGACTTGAACATCGAAGGCCGGGTTGGGGGTGATCACCGGTGGCTTCACGCCAACCAGGTTCCCCTGACCGCTGACAACCACCTCAAGGATGAGCCGCTCACCCACGTCCGCCTTGGTCGGCTGTTGACCGTCTCCACGACGAAGCGAGGCGGAGAGCGACAGACGCCCCATATTCCCGTCCCGGAACGCCGAAGGCCGACCCTGAGTGGGGAGCGGGAGCACCTCAAAGGCGTAGGGCTCCGACTTGACGGTGTATCGGGCCGAGCGCGACCAACGGTTGCCCGTCGTGACCCGAATGGTCATCGGATCCACGACCACGCGGCCCGGCTTGAGGCCAGTCACCAGTTGAACCGAGCGAGTCACGTAGTTGAGCGGGCGGCCGGAGACGGTGCGCTTTCGAATCCGAGACCGCTCGTCGTCAGAGCTGATCTCTTCGGCGAGCAGGCCCTTCAGCTTCGGGGCGCTGACCAGCTCCACGGAAGACACCTTCACGTCCGCATGGAAATTCAGGTTCCAGGTGAGCACGAAGGGCTCTCCCACGTAGTAGGACGTCCTCGGCGACTCGGCGGTCAGGAAGAGATCCTGGTCGGCGCGACGGCTCAGGTCGCGGGCGCGCGCGGCGTCCACGACCGGCGCCTGTTTGGGCGTTCGCACCTCGACCACCACAGGTCGAGAGACCGCGACATTCTTTCCCCCGCTCACCAGCGTGGCTGAGCCAATGGTGTGCTTGCCTGGCGACTGGGGACGCAGACGCAGCTGGAGCTGCTTGGTCTTCACCGTCCCGCCGCTGCCAAACTGGAACTGACTCGACTGGCCCCGACCTGCGACCTCAAAGCCAGGCGTCGAAGGCTCTCTCATGCGGTCGAAGTCGCCCCGACCGGTCACGGTGAGCATGAGCTCATCGTCCATCGACAAGACGGTGCGATCCACCTTCACCTCGACCGTCGGGCGGGCGGCGTGAGCTGGGCTCGTGACGAGCACGAGTAGGCCCAGCATGCATAGGTGTCGGGGCAGGCTCACCAGTCTTTCTCCGGGGGCCCTCGGCGGGACTCCAGCGCCTTCTGAAGCGCCTCAAGATTCTTGGGGTTGTGGTCGAGCTTGTCGAGTCGATCCTCCAGCGGAGTCTGCGACTCCTGCTCCTCCTCGGGAGGCTCCTGCTCCTGCTCCTCCTGCTCCTGGTCTTCGGGAGGCTCCTGCTCCTCCTGCTCCTGGTCCTCCGGGGGCTCGCTTCCGTCCCCTCCGTCTCCACCCTGGGGCTGGTCGAGCCTGAGCAGATAAAAATTCTCTCCGCCGTCCTTGCCGCGTACCTCGAGAGCGTAGGGCGTCGGCTCTTTGTCGGATGGGAACGGAACTGTCTCACCGTTGCGCTCCGGGGAGGACACATCGAACTCCTCGATCAACTCGCCTCCGCTCGCGTCCATCAACCGCACGGCCAGATCGCCCTTCTCGTGCTCAAAGACCAGGCTGAGGATCGAAGGAGCCTCGGGATCCGTCGACATCTGAAACCAATCCGTATCACCAGGACAGATTCGCATCAGCACCGTGGGCGGGCCGCCACCCCCTCCCTGACCTCCTGCCCCTCCTGGGCCTCCTGGTCCGCCCCCCTGGGGGGACATGAGCGCCATGAGGTCGGTGGCGTCCTCCACAAGATCGTTGTCCTCGTGCCCGTCGTCTCCATCCGGACAAGGCGGGACCACCTGGACGAGCAGCTGGTAGCGCGTCTCCAGGGTGTCCGGACCGCCGACTCGAATCAGATACCTCCCCTCGCCGGGGTTGAGCAGGGTGGCGACCCGCGAGGCGTCAGCGGGCGCGCCTTCGGAGATCGGGTTGCCCTCAGCGTCGTAGAGCGAGAGCTCCAGAGCAGGAGCAGGCGTCACCGGCTCCTCGGAGCGCTCCTCGTCCTCCTCTTCATCCTCCTGGCCCTGAGGCGAAGCGAAGACAAAGAGCGACTCTCCTTCGGCGAGCGTCACGGCGTACCAGTCCGGGTCACCTGGGCAAAGCTTGAGACCATCGATGGGGCCGGGAGTCACGTCTTTGGCGTCATAGCGGGTGTCGTTGTCCTCGAGGTGGTCCTCGACTCGAGCGCAGGCGGGCCGCACGACGACCTCCAGCCCGTACGCCACCTCATCGCCCTGAGGGTTTGAGACCTGGAGCAAGTAATCCCCGGCGCCCTGAGCCGACGTGGTCAACTCCAAGCTGTCGAGGAGCCCATCATGGCCCTCCGGAGGTCGGAGCTGGCGCGCGCCACCGGGCGTATGAAGACTCAAGCCCAGAGGCGACGGCCCGTCCTCCAGTTCCAGGGTCGCCTGAAGTCGGTCCCCGGCTTCGAGCCGGACCGCATACCACTCCGGATCGTCGGGACACGCCAAGAGCGCTCGCTTCCAGGTGAGCTCATCCTGGGAGGCCTCCTCCTGGCCAGGGCTCGGCGGCGCGCCGGACATCGACTGCTGCGGCGCCTCTTCACCGGCGCTCATGTCGAGCAGATGCGGCGCGCCTGGAGCGTCATTGGGCTCCGCTTCGTCATCACGCGATGCGCAGGGCGGATCGACGCGCAGCAGCGCCACCTCGAGATTTCGGAGCACCTCCGGATCGGCTGGCCGCGCCGCGAGCGCGTCCTCGAGGTGCTCCACAGAACGCTCCCACTTCGGGAGCGCGGCCTCCGCGGCGCTCGTCTGCTCCGCCTGAACACCCGGCCCCTCAGGCAGGGCCTCCTCCTGGGAAGGAGCGCCGGTGCGCTCAATGTGAAGCCCCCAGCGGCCGTAGGCCAGACCCAGAGCGGCGAGCACATCCGTCTTGAGCTTCGGATCTCGCGTGTCCAGGGACCTGAGGAGCATCTGAGTCGCCTCATCGTGCCGACCGAGATCGGACAGCGCGAGGCCTCGATCGTAGTTCAGACCCGCGCTCTCCGGGACGCTCTCCGCAGCCTCTTCGTAAGCTGTGAGCGCCGCGCCCGCCTCCCCGTTGGCCAGCGCCTCGTTGCCCTCCTCGATTCCACCATGGTCCGTGAGGAAGAGCTCGGACTCGCAGCCCGGCAGGGCGAGCAACAGCGCGCCGCACAGCGTCAGTAGGCTCCTCGTTCTCATGGGCGCCTCCTCGTCGGCCGGCGTGGCCGGCCCGCCAGCCAGGCCTCCAGGAGCAGCAGCAGCAGCGCCGGTAGCAGCGCCAACTGAAAACGATCATCGCGGAGGTGGCTGAAGGTGGACTCGTACTCCCGCTTCTCCAGCGCGTCGAGGGCGGCGGTGAGGCCGTCGCCGAGCCCCTGGGGGCCGAGCGGGAAGTAGGCGCCCTGGGTCACGCGCGCGATCTGACGAAGCAGGTCTTCGTTGAGCTCGCTGAACAGGGGCGTCTTGCCATCGGAGCCCTTGAGCGTGCCCACGACCTGACCCTCTTCATTGATCACAGGGACCGGTCGCCCCTGGGGGGTCCCCACCCCCACCGTGTAGATGCGGACTCCGAGAGACGCGGCCAGCTCGGCCGCCGCGATGGGATCTCCCTCGTGATCCTCACCATCCGTGATGAGCACGATCGCCTTGTGCTTGGAGCCCTCAAAGGGTGCGACGCCCTCGGGAGCGCGACTGACCTCACGCTCGGTCTCCGCTGTCTCGGCCGCGGTGCCCAGGAGCGCCTCCGGCGGGACAAGGGTCCTGAGCGCTTCCAGGATCGCCCGGCCCACGGCGGTACCTCCTCGAGGCATATCTTCCACGCGAAGGTCCGCGAGGTAGGTGCGGATCACCTGCGTGTCATGGGTCAGGGGTGTCTGGACAAACGCCAGGCCCGCGAACGGAACGAGGCTAACGCGCCCGCCGTCGACCCCATCGAGGACCTTGCCGAGGTCCAACTTGGAGGCCTCCAGGCGATCCGGGACGACATCGGGGACCTTCATGGACTTGGAGGCGTCGAGCGCGATGGCGATGTCGATCCCCATGCTCCCCAGGGTCGAGGTCCGCGTCCCCTGCTGAGGTCGCATCAAGGCGACCACAAGCAGACTGAAGGCCAGGACATGGAGCGTCACGCGGAGCACTCGGACCCCACGCGAAGAGGTCTGAACGAGGCTGGCGAGCGGTCCGCGCGCGTCCAGCTCAGCCATGCGCCCACGGCGCCACAGAGCGAGGCCAATATGGGCGAGCAACACGGCGAGGACCGCGAACCACCAGTTGGCCGCCTCCAGATCTCCCCAGACCAGGTCGTTCATACCAGCGACCTCCATCGGGTCACGCGCAGGAGGACCTCCGCGAGCAACAGCGCCATCGCCAGGATCAGGAATCGCCCGAAGACATCGCTACGAGAGGTGTGCACTCGCTTCTTGAAGACCGTCCGCTCCAGATCTTCCATGTCCGTGGCGAACTTCTCCTCCGAGTAGCTCTCATAGAACTTCCCGCCGGTCATCTCGGCGATGGTCTTCAAGAGCTGGGGATCCGTTGGGAAGGGTCGCTGAGGCCGGCCGTACATGGTTCGCCCCTGCTCATCGACGCGAAGACGGCCCGCGTAGTCGATCGCGGGGAGCCAGGTCTGCTCCTGGGACCCCACCTGAAAGGTGTAGACGCGAACCTGCTCGGATGGGGGAAGGCTCGCGATATGCCTGGAGATGGCGAGGGGATCGAGGGAGCCGCCCTCGCGCTTACCATCGGTGATCAACACGACGATTCGCGAGGGGGCCTTGGAGCGTCGCAGGCGGTTGTAGGTCCGCCCCAGCGCGTCGCCAATGGCGGTCCCGCCACCGTCAACCGTACAAGCGTTCACGCACCGACCGGTGCGAGCGTCCTGGATGCCCCGGTCGAGAACAAGCTCTTTGAGGTTCTGAACCAGGCGACTGTAGTCCAGCGTCAGGGGGTACTTCAGCCACGCCTCTGGTCCAAAGACCACGAGCCCGATCCGGTCCTGCTGGCGCGAGAGCACGAAGCGCTCGAGGATCTCCCGTGCGGAATCAAAGCGGTTGTTCGGCGTCTCGCCGCGGGCGAGGAGCTCCTCCAACACGCTCTCCTCCATATCGACGGCGTTCATGGAGGCTGACATGTCCAGGGCCACCATGATGTCGACACCCTCGCCCGTGACCACCCGGCGATCCTCCGTCTGGGGCCGCGCGAGCGCGAAGATGACCAGCGCCAGCGCGGCGATGCGCAAAGCGTCTGGGGCCCACCAGAGTCGGGCGACGAGGCCCCGGGGAACATCCGCGAGGAGCGACTTGGAGGGGAGCGGCACGCGTCCGTAGCCCGCGCGACCGCGAGCGATGCGCCACGCGAGCAGCGGGAGCACCACGAGGCCCACGAAGGCCCACGGCGTGTCGAAGTACAAACCGAAGAGATTCATACCCCATCTCCTCGGGACGGCTCCCCATCAACGGGAGGCTCCACGATCTCAGATGAGGACGAGGGCTCAAGAGGCGGAGGTTCAGCTACAGCTCCCTCCGCAGACGGCGCGAACTCCGGCTCCATATCGGGCGACACGCCCACCTCGGGAGCCTGCTCCGCGACGACGACGCTGTCGCCGGTCTCCAGGGGCCAGGCCACGGCCTCCTCGACCTCCGAATCGGGCTCCGGCTCGGGCTCATCGACCCAGGTGGCGATCACGATCTCTCGGACCCGCGCCACCAGCGCCATGGCCGCGTCGGCTCCAGGGACGAGCTTCGCGAACTTCACGAGATCCGCGTCGTCGAGGATGGCTTGAATCTCCGTGACAGCCACCCCATCGACGTCCCGAGTGGCCAGCTCCTCCATAAGCTCAACGGTCGTGCTCTCCAGCCCGTCGAACCCGTAGCGACCGCCCAGGTAGGCCCGGAGGGTGTCGACCGCACCGGCGTATCGCTCCTCGGCAGACAGGTCCGCGGTCTCCAGCCAGTCGAGGGCCTCCAGGGCCACCTCGTTCGCGGGCCGAGGAGGAGGAGGAGGAGCCTCGGGAGCGCGCCCTCTTCGGAGTCGCCGCACGAGAGGCGCCAGGAGCAGCGCCAGGAGCGCGCCGCCAAGGAGCGTGGCCAGGGTCACCAGGGTCCAGTTGGTGGCGACGACGGAGACGGGCGCGGGTCGCGCGCCGAGCGCCGGGTCCTGCTCATTGTCCAGTCGTCCGGCGACACGAACGCGACGGCGAGGCGTCTGAAAGCTCCCGGTCGTCCCGTCGGCCAGGCGCCAGGTGACCTCAATAGATGGGATGGCCTCGGCGCCCATGCGAAGCGCACGAAGCTGCATTCGAGTGCGCGTCCGTCGCACCTTGGAGTCCTCGGCGACCGGCAGCGTCTCTTCGACGCTCTGGACGAGTCGAAAGGAGCCGAGAGCGGGATTGCTGGGCACGAAGACACCCGCATCCTGCGGTGCCGCGACGTCGATGAACCACTCGAGAGTCTCTCCCAATGTCACCTGGGCCAGTCCATCCTCTGGGGCCTCTCTCCCGTCTGCCTCAAGCAGCGAGGCGGTCCAGCAAACAGGCTCGGAACAGGCGAGCAGAGCGCTCCCCTGCCCTGCTTCGACCGGCGCCGCACTCCAGAACAGCGCGGCGGTCCAGACGGCCGGTACCCACCCCATCAAAGTCGCTTCGCCCGCAGCTGAAAGAACTGAATCAGGGCCTTTTCGTACGCGCCCCCCGGACGAACGCGAACCGCGTCCAGCTTGTTTCTTCGGAGCTCGCCCAAGAGGCGCTTGGTCGCCGCCTCGTTGCGCTCCCGATAGGCGGCTCGAGCGCGGCGGCTTGAGGTGTCCACCCAGTGGGTGGTGCCGTCCTCCAGATCCTCGAAGGGGACCAGGCCCATGGCGGGTAACGTGTCCTCCATGGGATCTCGCACGACCACAGGAACGATGTCGTGGCGGCGAGCGGCGATCCGCAGGGCCGGCAGGAAGGACTGAGTGGGCGCCTGGAAGTCGCTCAGGACGAAGCCGACGACCTGCCGACGGCTCACCCGCGCCAGATACTCCAGAGGCACCGCGAGGTCCGTTCCACGTCCCTCGGGCTCGAAGTTCAGGATCTCAGCGAGACAGCGAAGGACGTGCTTGCGTCCCTTCTTCGGCGGGACGAAGCGCTCCACCCTGTCCGAGAACAAGATCAAGCCCACGCGGTCTCCGTTGTCGATGGCGGAGAAGGCCAGAAGACCGGCCATCATCGCCGCGACCTCTCGTTTGAGTTCGACGTCCGTACCGAAGCTCAGGGACGCAGAGAGGTCGACGAGCAACATGATCGTGAGCTCGCGCTCCTCAACGAAGCGCTTGATGTAGACGTCACCCGCGCGGGCCGTGACGTTCCAGTCAATGAACCGAATCTCATCGCCGGGCTGGTAGGGCCGCACCTCGTCGAAGCTCATCCCTCGGCCCTTGAACACCGAGTGGTATTGGCCGGCCAGCTGCTCCTGTGCCTTACGGCTGGTCACGATCTCGATCTTGCGGATCTTCTTGATGAGATCGCGGCCGAGGGGCGCGCTCGCTTTGGGTTTCGTGGATGCCACGTATCGGGGCTCCCTGAAGGAATGGCGTGGCGGTCTAGGGAACCTCGACGAGCTCAAAGAGTCGCCGCACGAGATCTTCGCTGGTCAGGTCTTCGGCCTCGGCTTCGTAGGTGGGGATCACCCGGTGGCGAAGCACGTCCAGGCCAATGGCCTTCACGTCCTCGGGGATCACGTAGCCCCGATGGCGCAGGAACGCGTGGGCGCGCGCTGCCTTGGCGAGGAAGATGGTCGCGCGCGGAGACGCGCCATACTGAATCAGGTCGCTCAGCGCGCCGGCACCAAAGGCCGCGGGGTCGCGCGTCGCGATGACCAGGTTCACGATGTACTGCTTGATCCGATCATCGAGATAGATCTGCTCGATGACTTCGCGCGCTCGGAGAATCTGATCCACCCCGGAGACCGGCGCGGCCTCGGGCAGGCTCAGCCCCGTCATGCGGTCCAGGATGAGGAGCTCCTCCTCGCGTGTCGGGTAACCGACGCGAACCATGAGCATGAAGCGGTCGACCTGGGCTTCTGGAAGCGGGTAGGTACCCTCCTGCTCCACCGGGTTCTGGGTCGCCATCACGAGAAACGGCGCGTCCAGCTTGTGGGTGGTCTCTCCGATGGTGACCTGCCCCTCCTGCATGGCCTCGAGGAGCGCCGACTGCACCTTCGCGGGCGCTCGGTTGATCTCGTCAGCCAGGACCAGGTTGGCGAAGATCGGACCCAGCTTGGTCGAGAACTCGCCCGTCTCCTGGTGGTAGATCATCGTGCCGATGAGGTCGGCGGGCAGGAGGTCGGGCGTGAACTGGATCCGCTGAAACTTCGCGGTCAGGGTCTGCGCGAGCGTCCGCACCGTCAGCGTCTTCGCGAGTCCGGGTACGCCCTCCAGAAGGACGTGCCCTCCGGTCATCATTCCGATCAAGAGCCGCTCGATCATGGCGCCCTGTCCGACGATCACCTTCTTGGCCTCATCCACGATCCCGTCCACGAAGGCGCTCTCGCGCCGGACCATCTCGTTGAGGGCACCCACATCACCTTGCATCGCTATCTCCTTTCGTCGCCTTGCGCGCGACCGCCCGAGGCACTCGGGCAGGGTCCAACCCCGCGACCGCCCAACCTATTCCGGGGCGGCGCTCGTCTCCTGAAGCACCCACTGCAAATAGGGGTGCGATCCTTCTGCCACCGGGAGCGCCAGAATCTCGGGGACGTCGTAAGGGTGAGCCTGCTCCAGGGTCTCGGTCAGCGCATCCAGACGAGCGCGCTGAGTCTTCATCACCAGGAGGCTCTCTACTTCATCCTCGATCTTACCCTGCCACCGATAGACGCTCCGAACTCCGGCGATCACGTTGACGCAGGCGACAAGACGATCCTCGAGAACGCGCTCGGCCAACGCCTGCACGGCGCCCTCGGGGCATGTGCATAGCACCACGTGGATTTCCGTCGGATTCATCGAGGTCTGCTCTCCCTTTGCCGATTCACCCACCTCGCCCGCCGTAAACGAGAGAGACGGATACGCTCCGGTGCCAGGCCTTCTAATGCCAAGCGGAGGCTTGGGTCAAGCGCGTACGCGCGTGCGCGGGTAGGGGCGAGCGCTCGCCCGCGCCGTTCAGGACCTTGACACGCGGGTGCGCCGTGGGTAGGTAATGCCGCCTCGCGCTGCCGCGCCCCTACCCTGGAGTCTCACGATGAACTCACCTGACACCATCGCTCTCGACGACGACGTACGCATCATCTCGCGCAAGCTCTCGAAGGGCTTCATGTCTCCCGATGAGCTGGCCAAGAGCCTCAAGGGTCTTCAGGACGTCGAGGAGCTCGGCGAGTACTTCGACCCCGAGGCCGAAGAGGAAGAGACCGAGGAGGCCGAGGCGAGCACCGAGGCTGACGAGGCCTGAGCGTGGGAGACGATTCCCGGTCGACAGACGACGGCGCGACGCCCCAACTCAGCCCGAGTGAGTTCTCCACCTTCGTGATCTCGCTGGGCTCCAGCGTGCTCGTGAACCTGGGTGACGAGGAGTTCACCGGAGCTCCCGGACAGGCGCCCGACCTTGAGCTCGCTCGGCAGTCCATCGCGATCCTTGAGATGCTCGAGGAGAAGACACGCGGCAACCTTACGGATGCGGAGCAGCAGCTCTTGAGCGGCGTGATCTACCAGAGCCGCATGGCCTATGTGGCCACCAAGCAGGGCTCTAGCGAGACCTCCTGAGCGCCCCCGCGAGCCGCCCCTG
This sequence comes from uncultured Pseudomonadota bacterium, assembly GCA_937897815.1. GTDB lineage: Bacteria > Myxococcota_A > UBA9042 > PHBI01 > CALCNF01 > CALCNF01. Next base: position 13,349 of record CALCNF010000728.1, read on the forward strand.
TCCGTCCCCGCGCTCGCACGCTCGCGCGTGACCTTGCCGGCATCTGCGCTGCGTGTGACGATGAGGAGCCTGAGACCCGGGAGAGAGCTCGTCTATGCGTTTCGACGACTACACCGCCACCGCGCGACAGGTCGTGCGGGAGGCCAACGAAGCCGCCCGCGAGGGTGGCCACGCCCAGCTAGGCGCGGGGCACGTGCTCCTCGCCCTCCTGGAGACCCCTGACGGACACGCCTCTCGTATCCTCAGCAGCCTCGGTACCCAGACCTCGACCCTGAGGCAGGCGGTCTCGGACGCGCTGAAGAGACTCCCGACCGTGGAGGGTGACCACCGGGTGGTGATCGACGGCCGTCTGCTTCGCGTCTTCGACCAGGCCCGATCCAACGCACGGGCCGCGCGCGTCCCCCTGACCAGCACGGGCCACCTGATCCTCGCGATGGCCAACGTCGCCGGTACCCTGGCCCACCGAGCGCTTCACGCCGCCGAGGTTGTTCCCGAACGCATTCAGAAGGCGATGAGGCGAGTCTCTAACCCGGAGCGCGCAGGCGGGGCCGAGGCCCCACCTGGAGACGAAGACGAGCAAACAGGGAGCGCGCTTGAGCGCTTCGCCATCGATCTCACGGAGCGGGCCCGCTCGGGTGAGCTGGACCCTGTTGTGGGTCGGGACGACGAGATTCGTCGTGTCATGGAGGTCCTCGGAAGAAGACGAAAGAACAATCCCATCCTCATCGGTGAACCCGGGGTTGGGAAGACGGCGATCGTGGAGGGGCTCGCCCATCGACTCTCCGAAGGTGACGTCCCTGACCTCCTGCGGGGCAAGCGACTTCTGGCGCTCGATCTGGGGAGCGTCATCGCGGGAGCGAAGCTCAGGGGCGACTTTGAGGAGCGACTCAAGCGGATCCTCAAGGAGGTCACGGAGGCCGCGGGGCAGATCCTGCTGTTTATCGATGAGATCCACTCGCTCGTCGGGGCTGGAGGAGGCTCAAGTGGGGGCGTGGACGCGGCGTCGATGCTGAAGCCCGCGCTCGCCCGAGGCGAGCTTCACTGCTTAGGCGCTACGACGCCTCGTGAGTACAGCCAGAACATCGAACGTGACGCGGCCTTGGCGAGGCGCTTCCAGACGGTTCAAGTCGAGGAGCCTGAGCACGCTGAGGCCCTGTCGATCCTTCGAGGCCTCAAGGACCGGTACGAGGCCCACCACGGGGTCGCGATCACCGACGCGGCCCTCTCGGCGGCGGTGCGTCTGTCCACGCGCTACGTCTCCGAGCGATTTCTGCCCGACAAGGCCCTCGATCTGATCGACGAGGCGGCCAGCCGCCTGCGACTGGAGATGGACGCCCTGCCTGCGGAGATTGACGAGGCGAAGCGACGCCACCGCCAGCTCGAGGTCGAGGCCGCGGCGCTGGCGCGGGAGGCCACCCCGGCTGCTCAAGAGCAGCGAGAGACCATCGAGGTCGAGATGGGCGAGCTGGAGGTCCTGCTCGACACCCAGCTGGCGGCCTGGAAGGTGGAGCGAGACACCATCGCCAGAATCCGGCAGGCCAAGGAGGACATCGCAGCCCTCGTCGAGCGAGAGCAGGAGGCGAGCCGCTCTGGGGAACTGGAGCACGCGGCTGAGCTGCGCTTTGGGACCCTGCCCCAGGCGCGCCGAGACCTGGCCGCCCTCGAGGGAGAGCTCGTGGTGCTGCACAAGGACGGCGGCTGGCTTCGCGAATCGGTGGGCGGAGAGGACGTCGCGCGTGTCGTGTCAGCGTGGACCGGTATCCCAGTCACGCGCCTCGGAGAAGACGAGGCGGCCAAGCTGGTGCAGCTGGAGGAGCGACTGGGCGAACGTGTGATCGGTCAGCCCGAGGCCGTAACCGCCGTCGCCAACGTCATCCGGCGCGCCCGCTCCGGTATTCAGGACCCCAACCGTCCGCTGGGCTCCTTTCTGTTCCTGGGACCTACAGGTGTCGGAAAGACCCACCTGGTGCGCTCGGTCGCCAAGATGCTCTTTGATGATGAGGCGGCCATGATCCGACTCGATATGTCGGAGTACGGCGAGAAGCACGCCACCGCGCGACTGGTAGGAGCGCCTCCCGGTTATGTCGGTCACGAGGAGGGCGGGCAGCTCACAGAGGCCGTCCGGCGACGCCCCTACTCGGTCGTGCTGTTCGACGAGGTGGAGAAGGCTCACCCGGAGGTCTTCGACCTGCTTTTGCAGCTCCTCGACGATGGTCGCCTGACCGACTCCATGGGACGTACGGTCTCCTTTAAGAACACCATCGTGGTCATGACCTCCAACCTGGGCTCTCAAGCGATCCTCGATGAGGACGCTTCCGAGGAGGACATCGAGACCTCGATCGAGGCCGCCCTCGGAGAGTTCTTCCGGCCCGAGATGCTCAATCGCATCGATGAACGCGTCGTGTTCCGACGGCTGGATGAACAGGCGATCCGCGCGATCGTGGAGCTGGAGCTTCGAGCGCTGGAGGCGCGACTGGAGGCGCGCGGACTCGGTCTGAGTCTCGATGAAGACTCCATCACGCTCCTCGCCCGCGAGGGCTTCGATCCCGCCTTCGGCGCGCGACCCGTGAAGCGGGCGCTTCGCAGACTCATGGAGGACCCCCTCGCCCTCGCGCTCCTGGAGGGACGCTTTAGCGAGGCGAGCGCCATCCTGGTCTCGGTGGGGGACGCGGGGGGTCTCACCTTCACCCCGGGCGTTGATTCCAACGAGACGTCCTGATGTCGAACGTCGTGTGGAGAGGACGGGACGCTGAGGGCGACGAGTATGTGGTCAGCGTGGGCTCTAGACGAGACGCCGATCGCTTCCTCTCGCACATGGAGGCGATCGTGTCCGAGACCGACCGTCTGCTGCAGAGCCCTGAGGACGAGCTGCCCGATGCCACAACCCAACGAGCGATACTCGACCAGCTCGATCGCCTGAAGAACTGCTTGTGCCTCATCGCCTATCGACCGCGGTTGGTGCGCCAGGATCTCCTGGGAAGTCTCACCCTTCTGGGAGGCACCACGCGCCGAACACGGCACATCGCCAAGCTCGGCATGGGCGTGCGGCGAACGGTCTGGCGCCGAGGGATCGGCCGACGCCTGGTCACCGAGAGCCTGAGATGGGCGGAGAGAAACGCCATCGTTGAGCGCGTCGCGCTCCAGGTGTACGCGTCGAACACGGCGGCTATGAGCCTGTACGAAGATATGGGGTTTGAGGTCGATGGGCGTCTCCAGCGCGAGGTTCAGCTTGAGGATCACCTCGAAGATCTCGTGACCATGTCACGCCCTACGTCCCTGGAGGCCCTATGAGAGCGCTTCGCTGTTGGCTCCTGGCCGGGGCGCTCCTCGGCGCGATCGGCTGTGAAGAGAGCGTGGCCCCAACCGGCCCCGCGAACTGCGAGCCCCCCGAAGAGCTCGTGATTGAGCGCAAGCTCAAGAAGGGCTACCGAGCCGCGGCCGAAGGGACCCTACAGGACGCCGACCTCGCGTTCCGAGAGGCCCTGGAGCTCGCGCCCGAGCACCCGGAAGCGCTCGCTGGCCGCCGCCTGGTCAAGGAACTCTTGCGCAGGGGCCCGAGACCGCCCATCAAGCCGCCTGCCGCTACCGAGCCTTAGAGCGCACCTCAGAGAGAGTCTGCGTTCGCGAGGTTCTTCGGGTTCGGCGCCTCTTCACAGAGGAACCAGGGCTGCACGAGGATCTTCTGATCCGAGAGCTCATGCTGTCGCTCAGCCATCCGCGCCAGGGTCGTCTCGTCCAAGAAGTCCTCGATCCTGCGCTTCACCTCAAGGAGCATCTCCTTGATGACGCAGTGACCCGGACCGACGCCGATGTTGCAGGGCATCGACAGGATGCTGTCCACTCCGGAGATCCCACCCTCAAGGCAGCTCACGACCTCGCCAACGGAGATCTCTGCTGCCGGCCGGCCCAGGGCGTGTCCCCCCGTGGGGCCCCGGCTGCTTCGGACGAGGCCCGCGGTCCTAAGACGCGCCAGGATCTGCTTCAGGTAGTGCGGCGGGATATCCTGAACGTCGCTGATCTCCTGGGCGTGAACCTTGGTTCCCTCTTCAGCCGCGTGCGTGGCCAGGTAGACCATCGCGCGCAAACCGTACTCACCCCGTGTACTCAGCTTCAACAGACGCTCCTAAGAGAGGAGGTCTACAATAGGTGGCGGCGGGGCGCCGGGTCAACGCGACGTCCCGGTGAGGCTCGCCTGCGCGCGAGGGCCTGCCGGGTGGTGACGCTCGAATTCAGAAGGTTGCGAACCCCTAAACGCGCGACGACGCTGCCGACGCACGATTGAGCGTCGCTACTCTTCGCTGACGTCCACGACCTCAACCTCACAGTGAATCTCTTCACCTGCGAGGGGATGATTGAAGTCAGCCGTGATCATGTCTCGGGAGACCTCGAGCACGCGGTACCGCAGCTCAGCGCCCTGCTTGGAGCGGTACGAGAAGCACTGCCCGACCTCAAGCTTACGGTCGCTGGGGAAGCCCGCGCGAGGCAGTCGCTTCACCAGAGAGGGGTCGTGACCGCCATAAGCCATCTCGGGAGGAATGACGAAGTCCTTACGTTGGCCGGGGACCATTCCGATCAGCTCGCGCTCAAGACCCGTTACGACCTCTCCACGTCCACACGTGAACTCCAGGGGTCGCCCATCTCCCGACGTGTCGACCAGATCACCGTTGGACTTGGTGAGTCGGTAATGGATTCGAACGAGATTGTTCTTCTTGACCTTGAGCATAGCCCCTCCGCCGCGGACCGGATCTCTGAGCGCCTAGTCCGTTCTGTTGCCGA
>CALCNF010000729.1 GCA_937897815.1 uncultured Pseudomonadota bacterium
AGGGAGATGTGGTGCTAGGGATGCAACGACAGCGCCTCGCTCAGGCGATCGCGCTGGGTCTTGTGGCGGGCTGCGCGGGAGCCTGGATGCAGGTGGAGCCTGCTGAGACAGGCGGTCTGGGCGAGCAGACGACTGAGGCCGAGCGGCTCGCGAATTTCGCGCCGAGCCCCACGGTCAGAACCACTCCGAGGGTCGGCTCCAAGGACCGGGGCGAGACGACCCTGGCCGAGGACCCCTTCGCGACCGAGGTGCCCAAGTGGCGACTGCCAGCCTCTCTGATTGACGTCCGCGAAGCGGATCTCGTGGACGGGGCCTACCGGCAGACGCTTCCCGACGGCACCCTGATCACCTTTACCCTGGATCCCAGACTCCAGGCTTCCGCCCAGGCGAGCCTCAAGCGCTATGGTGTGGATGAGGGTGCGGTGGTGATGATCGAGCCGTCGAGCGGCCGAGTGCTGGCCTACGCGAGTCGATCGGAGCGCGACCCGAGCAACGCCCATGTCCCCCTTCAGGCGGGCGGGCCCGCCGCGAGTATCTTTAAGATCATCACGACCGCGGCGCTCCTGGAGCGCAACCTGCTCACACCGGCGAGCCGGATCTGCACCCGCGGCGGGGCGCGACGCCTCACAGAGGAGCTGCTCAAGGACAGCTCTCGGTATGACACCCGCTGTGACACGCTCACCAGCGCCTTTGGCGCGAGCCGCAACACCGCGTACGGCCGCTGGGCCGATCGTCTGCTCACGCCGATCCAGCTGGAGGAGACGGCGGAGCGCTTTCTGTTCAATCAATACGTGCCCTTCCTGTGGGGGCTCGACGCGAGCGTCGCGCACATCCCGCGCAGCGATCGCTTGAAGTTCGCCAAGGCGGCCGCTGGATTCACGGGCACCTCACTGAGCCCGCTCCACGGAGCCCTTATCGCCGCCGCTGTCGGCAATGAAGGCCTCATGATGGCGCCTCGCCTCGTGGCGCGCGCGGAGCGAGATGGAGAGGTCCTCTACGAGGCCGAGGCGAAGTCTCTAGGCCGCGCCGTTCAGACGGAGGTGGCCCGAGACCTGAGGACGATCTTCGCGTCGACGGTCGAAGAGGGCAGCGCTCGGAAGTTCTTTCAGCGAAAGAACCGCCCCCGCATCCAGGGCGTGCGGGTGGGCGGCAAGACCGGCCACCTGACCATGAAGCTCCAT
>CALCNF010000730.1 GCA_937897815.1 uncultured Pseudomonadota bacterium
ATTCCCGCCCCGATACAGCCGAGTCGCGCGAGCGCCAGGGGCGGCTCTTTCGCTTTCGGGTCTGCCTCTACCGCCGCCTGATACCAGTGGCGCGCTCGCTTCTTATCCTGACGGTCTTCAGCGAGGCGCCCGAGCTCCATGAGAGGACCGATCCGGTCAGGGAGCCCGTCGCGAGCGAACTCAAGGTGCAGGGCCGCGTCGCCCATCGGGTCGCCGATCAGGCGAAGACAACGTCCGAGCTCGTAGCGCGCCATGGGCCACGTAGGCGTCAAACCCGCTGCGAAACGAAAGTGCCTGCAGGCTGCCAGGAGCTCGCCCGAGCGGCGCAGCCTTGTGCCCTCGCTTACGTGCTGCATCGCGCTTGTCGCGGCGTCCTGCACGTTCCCCACGGGGGCGTCTCCGTGGAGACCAGGGCCGCCGACGCCCATCAGGGTCGCCCAGAGCGCTAGCGCGTGCAGGAAGGTTCCAGTCATGGTTCCAGGGTCGTGCGGGCTCGTGAGGCTGTCCAGAATCCCCCCTCTTGGAGGGGTCGCGCTCTTGCGCTCGCGGCGCGAGAGTCGCAACATGGGTTTCGCATCTATTGAAGGAGCCGCCTTGAGAACCCTGATGACCCAACTACGACCCCTCGCGCGCGCCGCGCTCCTCCTCCTGCTCACCACGAGCCTGACGGCGTGCGCCACCGACAGCGCCCACGCCCGTGGGAAGAAGGCGAAGAAACGCACGAGCAAGTCCATCAAGCTCACGGAGCGGATCGTGGACCTGAACGGGCCCATCACAGACGGGATGACCCTCAAGGCCCAATCGAAGCTGTACAAGCTCGACGAGGCGAGCCACGAGCCCGTCTGGATCCGCATCAACAGCGGCGGCGGCTCGGTTCAGGCGGGCCTGATTCTCCTCGACACGATGAAGGCCCTCAAGAGCCCCACGCGCTGCCTGGTGGAGTCGAAGGCCTACTCCATGGCGGCCATTCTTTTGGTGTTCTGCGACGAGCGATACGCCCTCGACCACGCGACGATCATGCTCCACGAGGCCTCCTTTGGACTCCAGGGTGAGGATCCCACCAACCGCTCCCGCATGGACTTCATCACGAAGTATCTCGACTCCATCCATGTCGAGATCGCCGAGATCCTCGATATGAAGGTGGACGCCTACCGCGCCAAGCTTCGCGATGCCTGGTGGCTCCTGGCCGATGAGGCCCTGAAGTCTCGAATCATCGACGCTATCGTTACGCACATTGAGTACGAGTCCGGGATCACGAAGACCACCGAGACCAAGACGACTCGAACCTACAGCGAGAGTCGACAGGAAGCGCCGGCGAAGAAGCCGCAGATCCCAAAGCGCCGCTGAGCCTAGGGCTAAGGGGCGGGCACCGCGCCCGCGCCCACCAGATCGGTCATGGACTCGTGCAGGAGCCCGTTGGTCGCCATGACGCGGCCATCGTGCAGCTCGAACGGAGCGCCTTGAAAGCCGGTGACCTGTCCGCCCG
>CALCNF010000731.1 GCA_937897815.1 uncultured Pseudomonadota bacterium
GCCCTGGACATCACCGAGACGCTGGCGCGAATCGAGCGCGAGCGTGCTCGCGGCCGCCGCGTGGGCCTGGTCTCGCTGTTCATCAAGGCGACCGCCCAAGCGCTCGTCGAGCACCCGCGCTTTAATAAACGACTCTTTCACGGGCTCTTTGGCCGCCCCAGGATCGCCACCTTCGATGAGATCAGCTGCAACACGGTGGTCGCGCGCGAGTCCTTGGACGGTGGCGAAGAGCTGCTGATTCCTATGGTGTTGCGCAACGTCGATACGATGAGCGTAGATGAGATCCAGGATGAGATTCGACGTTATAAGAGTACGCCGCTTCCAGAGCTCAGAGCGGTCGCGCAGAACAGCCGTATCTCCAAATTGCCCCGATGGTTGATCAAGCTCCTTCATTGGAAGTTCCGCCGAGATCCCAAGTTCCTCATCAGCAAGGTGGGGACCTATGGCGTCTCGGCGTTGCCCCATCGCGACAGCGGTCTCATGAGCACCTTCACTCCGACGACTCAGACCGTGTTCTTTCCGACCAGCATTGAAGACCAGGTCGTCGCCATCGACGGAAAGCCGGTCGTTCGGACGATGTTGCTCTGCACCGCCACGGCGGATCACTTTGTGATCGACGGCCTCGACATGCAGCGAATGGGGCGGACTCTGAAGGGGATGGTCGAAGACCCGAGCTTGCTGCTTGGCGCCGAAGAGCCGTGAGCGCCTCAACCAAGAAGGCCATCTCTCTGATCCAGATGTGCATGCTCTATGGGCTGCTCTTGTGGTTCGGGCCCGAGGCGCTGCGCGCGATGCCCAACCTCTATGTGTTGGTTGGGGTCGGCACCATCGCGATTCTTTATCAGCCAGGCTTCTCGGCCCTCGAGAGCGGCCCCTCTCAAGACCGAGGCACGGCGGCTCAGATCCTATGGACGATCCAGGGAACGCAGCTTCTCGCGCACCTGGAGGCGGTCTTTGTGCGCTTCCCCTCAAGCTTTGAATGGACGGCGTTTGCCTGGTCGGGGCTGGTGGTGATGGTCGCCGGCCTGCTCGTACGAACGTGGTCCGTGATTCATCTCGGAGCCGCCTTCACGTGGCACATCGATCCCGACGCTGCCGACGAGGTGATCACGACGGGTCCGTTCGCGGTGGTTCGTCACCCGAGTTACGCCGGCGCCTTCTTCCTGTACGTCGGCGCGGTCGTGTTCTTACAGGCCTGGTGGACGCTTCCGCTCGCGCTGATCGGGATCCCGATCGCCTTCGCTCGACGAATTCGCTGGGAGGAGGAGGCGCTGCTGGAGCGCTTTGGTGACCGGTATGCCGAGTACAGCCGGCGCGTTGGAGCGGTCTTCCCGAAGCTCTAGGGGCGCGAGCAGCCCTATCCGACCCGAAGCGGGACCTCGTCCTTCGGCCGCAGCGTGAGCAGCGGGTTCCAGCCGACGACCTCGGGGTTCACCCGCTCCAAGCGCTCACAGTGGCGCGCGATCATCGCGACCACGATCTGCATCTCCATCATGGCGAAGCGCATGCCGATGCAGGATCGGCCACCCCCGCTAAAAGGATAGAAGGAGAACGGGTGACGGTCGGTCTCCGTGTCGAGAAAGCGCTCCGGGCGAAACGAGAGCGGATCGTCCCAGACGTCCGGACGTCGGTGGGTGACGAACGGGCTCATCATCACGAGCGTACCCGCCGGCACGACACAGCCCCCCAGGACGTCCTCCTCAACCGCCAGTCGCCCAAAGACCCAGGCCGGTGGGTTGAGGCGCATGCCTTCGTTGATACAGGCCGTCGTAAACGGCAGCCGATCCAGGGCGTCCATGGTCGGGCCGCCATCCCCCCACGCGGCCAACGCCTCTTCTCGAACACGACCCCAGATCTCTGGGCAGCGAGCCAGGAGATCGAGCGTCAAAGCCAGCGCGTTGGCGGTGGTCTCATGACCGGCGCCCAGGAGGGTGATGGCCTCGTCTCGCAGCTGCGCGTCGTCCATGCCTTCACGGGTCTCTTCGTCACGGCTCTCGATCAGCATGCTCAGGAGATCGTCGCCGTTCTCCGGCTGCTCGCGTCGCTCACGTATGAGTCCCTCGAGGAAGCCGTCGAGCTCTCGAATGGCTCGCCCAAAGAGTCGGTTCTCTGCGCTCGGCCACCACAGAGGAGAGTTGATGGCCCGGCGGAAGCGGTTTTGGTTCACCTGCATGACATTGAAGAACGCTCGCTCGAGCACGGCGGTCCCATCGAAGTCCGTCCCGAAGAAGCAGCGCCCCGCGATGCCCATCGTGAGCTTGGTCATCTCGGGCGCCCCCTGGACGACCCCAGACCAGTCCTGAAGCATGTCCGCGGTCAGGGAGCTGATGTCGTCGGCGAACTGGTGAATGGCGCGGGGGCGAAACACCGGCTGCATGGTCCTGCGGTTCTTCCGCCACCTGTCCTCGTCGATGATGGTCAGGAGACCGTCGCCGAGGAACTCGCGCATCCGGTGAATACCGCGGGTGTCCTTCGAGTAGTTGTTGCGGTTCGTTCGGAGCACGCGCTGAACGTCATTGGGGTGCGTGATCAGAACGCTCGGCGTCGTCGCGAGCTGAATGGAGACCACGTCCCCATAGGTCTCCTGCATGGTCAGGAAGAAGGCCAGTGGGTCCGCGCGGAAGTCTGGCAGGGACCCTGTGAGCCACTTCCCTTTGGGTCCGGGTGGGGGCTGGTTCACGATCGCTGCGCTCCCAGTCTGAACACACGAATTCCGGCGGGCACAAGGATGATGTCGCACAGCAACGCGGCGCCGATGAGCCCTGCGGCCAGACCACCGCTGAGGCGGTTGGCCGGGAAGTTCGAGAGCATCAGCAGAGCGAAGCCGCTCATGAGGATCCACGAGGTGTCAGCGACGGCCGTACCCACATGACTCGCGGCCCGCTCTAAGGCCTCGGCCTCGGTGTCGCATCGTGAACGCTCCAGCTGAAACCGGCTCAGCATGTGAATCGTGTCGTCGACCGCGATGCCAAGCGCGATGGTGAAGAAGACCGCCGAGAAGATGTCGAGGTAGCGTCCAGTCAGCGCGAAGAAGGCCAGGCCGAGAGCGATCGGAAGACTGTTGGGCAGGGCGCTCGCCAGCGCGGCTCGAGCGCTTCGAAGGGTCAACCCGATCAGCGCGATCACCGCGACGAGGGCGACGAATAGGCCGATGATCAGCTCGTGGACGAGGGAACCAAACCCCTCGGCCGCGGCGAGCATGGATCCGACGGCCGTCACGCGGATGGAAGGCAGGTTCGCGGCGAACGCCTTGAGCTCCTCTTTCAGCTCCAGGAGCTTCTGGCCTCCGATGTCCGGGCCGATCGCGGTGAGGCGCGCCACCCGCTCATCGTCACCGAGGAGCGGAGCGAGCTTGGCCGCCTCCAGGGTGAGGCTCAGCTGAGCCGCCTCCTCGCGCGAGGAGGGAAGCTTCTCCTCGCCCGTGAACACCGCTCGGATCTTACTGAGGGCCGTCGCCTGGCTCGCGACCTGCCACCCGCGCTCTTCAAGGAAGCCGCTGAGGGTCAATAGAGACGCCAGGTGCTTGGGATCATCGAAGTCGCCCTCGGTTGTCTCGACGGTCACCTCCAGCGGGATCGACCCCCCGAATTGTTGCAGCAAGATCGAGTTGCCGTCCGAGACCGCGTTCTTATCGCTGAGCACCTTGGACAAGAAGAAGTCCACCTCCACTTCTCCGTACTGTTGAAGCGAGGCGCCCAGCACCACGGTACCCGCCACCAAGACCACCGCCCCATGACGGTGAGAGTAGGCGGCGACTCGGGCGAACAGCGCTCCTCGTCGCGCCGCGATGGACGGCGGCTCCTTACAGAAGCGCAAGGCGAGTGCGGGCAGCACGAAGAGATTGGCGAGCAGCGAGAAGCACACCCCCACAGAGACGATCAGCGCGAACTCGTGGAGCACGGGGATGCTGGTGGTGAAGAGCGCCAGAAACCCGATGGCGGTGGTCGCCGTGGTGAGCACGCACGCAGAGCCGGTCTCTGCGAGCGAGATGCCCCAGGACGAGGACAGATCATGGCCTTCGTTGCCCGCCTCTGCGACGCGCTCCACCAGGTGAACGCCGTCCGCGATTCCGATGATCAGGAGCAGGATGGGAAAGATCTGGGTGAGCGGATTGAGCGCGTAGCCTAGCGCGGCCGCGAACCCGGCGGTCAGCGTGATGCTCCACACCAGGCAGGCGACCAAGACCAGGGTCCATCGAACGCTTCGGAACCGGGAGAGGGCGACCAGAAAGACGACGAGGCCCACGAGCGGGAAGAGGAGCAGCCCGTCACGTATGATGGCCCGAACGGAGCCTATACGGGTCGCAAGGAGGCCTCCCAGGTGGCTCTCGGTGCCGTCCTCCAGGGTCTCGCTCACGACGTCCTCAAGGGACTCGATGAAGGCCAGGGCCAAGCTCGGATCCTGGAGCTGATCCAGCAGGCGAATCGCGAGGACCATGTGCCGACCATCCGCCGACACGAGCCCCTTTCCACCCGTCCACTCTTGCAGCGACTCGACGCGCTCGGTCGTGTCACCCTTGAGCTTGCTCTCGCTCCCGAACGCCGGCGTAAAGATCGTCGCGCCGTCTTCGTCCATCGGCACTTCGACGCTGCATGGCGACCGAACGCGCAGAACCTCCGCCATCTCGACGACGGAGGCCTCGACCGCCTCGACCGCCTTGATGAGCCGCTCGACATTCGAGTCTGTCAGGATGAGCAACAGCAAGGTGTCGTCGGCGCCAAAGAGCCGCTCATGGCGCTCGTTGGCGGAGTCTCGCGCCTCGTCAGTAGGCGCGAGCTTCCGGGGGTCGTTGTCGAGCGTCAGGTTGATGCAGAGTCCTGCTGCCAGGACCAGGGCGAGCCCGGCGATCCCCAACACCCGGGAGGGTCGCTTCAGTTCCCGCTGCGCGAGGCCGATCACGGTTCGGGCCTCGGCTCACCTGCCAGAGTTCGCTCGCGTTCATGGAGGGCTCGTTTGAGCCCCTCAGGCCCACGACCTCGACCGCTCCTGGTGACGAGCGACGGCGCTCGGGCGGCTTGCGAGTCGATGCGCTCCATGCTGAGCAGGATGCGCATCAGGCGCTGAACTCCAATCGGCCGACCGCATAGCCTTCGAGACGCTCCTCCAGGATGTCGACGCCCAGCCCGGGCCCCTTCAGCAACGTTCCCTTCCCCTGGTGTCCGAAGCGCAGGCTCGTTCGCGATAGGTCCTCAGTGAGCAGCAACGTGCCATAGGAGCCTTCGACGAAGCGCGCGTCGCCCAGGTGCGCGGCGAAGTGCCGCCCGACCGCAGACAGGAGCGCCGTCTCACCCACATGAGCCCCAACTTGATAGCCCAGCCCGTGCTCTCGCGCGTAGGCAGCGAGCTCCAGACACGGGCCGATGCCACCACACTTGGACAGGCGGATGTTGAACAGGTCAATCGCTTCATGAGCAACCAGCTGCTGGGCGTCTGAGGCGGTCACCAGAGACTCGTCCGCGATCAGAGGAGTGGAGACCCGTTGACGGAGCTCCGCCAGGTCCGACCAGCTCTGTGGAGCCAAGGGCTCCTCGCAGGAGGCCACGTTGTAGGGCTCAAGCGCCTGGAGCACCTCGGCCGCCTGATCGACCGTCCAGGCCGCGTTGGCGTCGATTCGAAGAACGGAATCTGGCCCGAGTTCCTTTCGGATCGCCGCGATCCTCTCGACCGTGTCCTCGAGTCCCACCTTGACCTTGATATGGCTGAGGCCGACACGCATCAGCTGTCGCGCTCGCCGAGCCACGGACTCAAGATCCCCGGCGGTGATCACGCCGCTGTAGGTGAGGCTGTCGGCGGTTGGGGGGAGAAGGTCGTGCAGTCCCATCGCCCGGGAGCGGAGCACGGCGTCTACGACCGCCACCTCGACCGCGCAGCGGGCGGAGTTGTGGGCGCGAACCGGCCCGTCATCGGTGCTGGTCGGTATCAACTCGGACAGGTTCGCCAGGAGCTCATCGCCGAAGATCTTCTGATCGACCAGGGCGGGCCACAGCTGCTCGCTGACGTGGGTCACCAGCGTCTCGACCGTCTCGCCTGTCACGTACGGTCTCGGGAGCCCTTCGCCGTATCCATAGGTGCCGTCTTCCAGCTGCACGCGCACCACGACCGTGTCCGACGCGGCGCGGTCCTTCAAGCTGTGCTGGAATCGCTCCACAAAGGGGATCCGCAGCGGCTGAATGGTTAACCCGACGACCTTCATGAGAGGTGACGTGCCTCCGCGAGCGCCCGTGGATCGAAATAGCGTTTGATGAAGACGTTCTCGCGGAGCGTCAGGTCCGCGACATCGCGCGCCTCATCGAAGTCAAAGTCGTAGTACTCAGCGGTCTCGGCGAGGGTTAACAGCGCCTCCTGGGCGTGCACGATGTCGACCTCAGAGTGGTGGCTGAACCAAACAAGGGCGTCATCATCGAGACCACGGTGACGCCGGAGCATGGTCGCGATCCTCGTGGAGGTGTGGGCCAGCATGTGCTCAAAAGAGAAGACCTCTGCCATGGCCGCGAAGCCCACCTCGCGCAGCGAGCCAAAGAGCAGCGGTTCACAGATCACCTCGCGCATGGCCTGGCGCGCCGCCTCCTCGAGGTCTGAGACCTGGTGTGCTAGGCCGGCGCCTTCAATCAACTGGGTGAGCAGCTGGGGGTGACTCTCTCCGCCTTCCTCCTCGATGCCCATCTCCTCAAGGAGGTTGTGGGCGACACGGTCTTGCGCGGAAGGTGGCGCGACCGAGAAGAGGAAGGCCAGGAACTGAGGTGAGTTCTGGTGAGTCCGAAAGATGTTCCCGATAAACTGATCGTAGGCCTCTCGTGGGGCCTCGCCGCTCTCCAATTGCTGAAATGCGTCGCAGGCCAGGAACTCTTCGGCCTGTCGGCGATAGATATCTTCGATGTAGTCGGCGATGTTCAAGAATGATTCTGCCTGCCCCGTAAATGGGGCGTTGAAGCACTTGGGTCGTCACGAAGACACGGACGTAGAGCCTGGATGCAAAGAGAGCATCTCGCTCCTGACGGCTCGTGGTCTCCAATACTGATTGGATGTGTGGCTGTGAGGGTATCAGGTATTTGGCCGGCGCACAGCACCCGACCCTCCGGTCACAGCTTGGCGACCCTCTCGCCCGCAGAGCCCCTACAGGATTGGCAGTAGCCTGAGGGAGAATGTCGATCTCACCGTCCGAGGTCGTTGAGTGGTCCGGTGGATCTCTGACAAGAAGTCCGCCGCGAAAAAGGAGCTCGATGATCCGAGCGAGTTCCTGGAGTCGGCACCAGGCCCCGAGCAAAC
>CALCNF010000732.1 GCA_937897815.1 uncultured Pseudomonadota bacterium
CGTAGCCGACCTCCTCGGTCACGAGTCCACGTGCGTCTCGGATATAGTCGATCCGGTGCCATCCGTCGGGCCCCGCGGTGGGGTGCTTGTCGAGGTCGAACCACTCCTCCTGCACGAGCTCGCCACCCAGGTCGAAGGAGGGAAGGTAGAGCAGCTGTTCGGCCGGGACGGGCACAAGGCTCTGCTCGGGCCAGTCGAAGTCACGTTCGTCTGTGTCGCAGGCTCCAACCGAGAACCCGAAGGCCGAGGTGAAGAGGGCGACGGTAATGGTGAGGGAGAGGTAGTACTTGAAGGTGTTCATGGCGGCTCCTTATGGGGTTGGGCCATCGCCGGCCCGGTGGGGGTTCTCCGGGACGGCTCAGCAGCCGGGGATGAAGTCGTGATCGGGGTGGTAGTCGTCGGTCGAGGTCGGCTCCGAGTAGGACGAGGGCACAGGCGCCTGAGGCTCCTCGTCGGTCGGCGCCGTCACTGGCACAGGCTCCGGGGTTGGCTTGGCCGCGCCAGAGACAATCTCAGGGCTCGGCAGGGCCTCGACCGCCTGGGGCGCGTTGAGCGCGGTCGGAGTGACGGCGCAGCCCGCGAGAAGGAGTCGCGCCGAGAACGCGAGCATGATGAGCACCAGTCGAGGTCGGTGTGCGCGCAGCGTCTCAAGGGGAGTGGCGGTGGCGAGGCTCATCATGGCGTGCTCCTGGGCTTCGAGGGTGACGGGCCAATCGAGGAGCGCCGGGCTCGCTCGGCTTGGCTGTACTCTCTAGTTTTCAAGGAGCGTGCCAGCGCGAAGGATTCGGTTAAGGTTTTGAAATAATTAGGCTCTTGTCGCTGCGGCTGAGGTGGCCATCGCACGGTAGACGTCCATTGAACCGTTCAGTAGCCGTGACTGAACCGTTCAGTGTCCTCATGCCAATCCAGCCCAGGAACCCTCGTCGCTGAGGCTTCAGTGGGAGAGGCCGTACGGTTGAGGGCCGCTCGAGAGACGAGTAGATTCGGGGGCGCTGTTCGGAGGGGATCGTCTATGTACGCACGGAATCTATGGGTGCTCGCGTCGCTGGTGGTGTTGACCGCCTGCAGCGCAGAGAAGACGGGCTCTACGGCCGAGGACATCGGCCAAAGCCCACAGCCTGATGTCGTCTCCGATGTCTCCGAGCCTGGGGACATCGCGGATGCCCTGGAGTCGGACGCTGGCGCTCCGTGTGTGAGCCAGGAAGATTGCGATGACGGGGTCGAGTGCACCGGAGATGTGTGCACGATCGAGGGTGTGTGCGAGCACACGGTGGCGCCTGGGGCCTGTTGGATCGAGGGGGCCTGTTTCTATGACGGCGCTCTTCATCCAGAGAACGAGTGCCTGCAGTGTGAGCCCTCAAGCTCCAACACGGGCTGGGTGGGTCGACCTCAGGGCGTCTGTGACGACGGCGACCCCTGCACCGAAGAGAGCTTCTGCGACAAGGACCTGTGCGTCGGCGTTCAGCCCGACTCATGCTGTGGAGATGGTGTCATCGAGGGGGCTGAGACCTGCGATGGAGATTGTCCTGAGCTCTGCGATGACGGGGACGTCTGCACGGATGATGTTCTGGTCGGCTCGGCAGAGAGCTGCGACGCGGCCTGCGTCTTTGAGTCCATCCAGGTCTGCGTCACGGGAGATCTCTGCTGTCCGGCCGGCTGTGACGCGCTCACCGACGAAGACTGCGCCGCCACGTGTGGCAATGGGGTCCTGGAGCCGGGTGAGATGTGTGACGGCGATTGTCCCCAGGCGTGCCCCACAGACGACGCTTGCGTGGTGGTGACCCTTGAGGGCGCCCCCGAGACCTGCGACGCCATCTGCGTGAGCGAGGATATCGCGTCATGTCTCTCTGGAGATGGCTGCTGCGCGGCAGGCTGCGACGCGGTGTCCGACTCCGATTGCGCGCCTGTGTGCGGTAACGGCGTCGTCGAAGCGGGCGAGGAGTGCGACGGTGGAGCTCAGCCCGACCCCGAGGTCTGCACCGAGCTTTGCACCGTCCCGGGAGCCTGCGCCGAGAGCATCGATGGGCTCTGGGTTGGGGATGTCTTCTGGTCCAAAGCCGAGGAGTCGAGTCCTCAGGTCTGCCTGGACGTCTACTTCACCCACAGCGAAGCCCTCGAGGCCTGCGCGGCGAAGGGGGCCGGCTGGAAGCTGCCGAGCATCGCGCAGGCCGACGCCCTGCTCACCGCCCTGAGTCCTGCCCAACAATCGGAGTGGTTACCTCTGATCGGAAACGGAGGCACGCAGTGCCAGCAGATGCAGCAAGGGGTGAACGGCGTCTGGTGGCTTGAGGAGCACGACGGGGCTTCGGGTGGCGCCGCCATCTTCTGCAACTCGGGCTCCTGCTACACGACCGGAACCCAGATGGGCGACTCCTATCAATACCGCGTCAGATGCGTGCAGACGGCGTGCGATCCTTCCCAGGGGAGCGCCGGTTGCCCGGAGCTCTGCGGCGAAGGGGAGAGCGATCCGCCAACCGGCATCGCGAACGTCTTCGCCTGGACGGACAACGGGGTTGGGAGCGTCAAGAGCGTCGAGCTCATCACGGACGACGTCACGACCCTCGCGAGCGGCCTCAATTTTCCGTTGGGGATCGCCTATGACTCTGTGAACAACACGCTGTTCTGGACGGCCTACACGACCAAGAGCATCCAGCGTCGTGTTCTTCCTGATGGACCGATTCA
>CALCNF010000733.1 GCA_937897815.1 uncultured Pseudomonadota bacterium
AGACCGCCAGGAGCGCGGCGTAGAACAGGGCCGCCAGGAGGTCCGTACGATACGTGATGACGTTGACGACCTCCGTGTGCACCGGGTGGACGGCGAAGAGCAGCCCACCGGCGAGAACGCCGAGCCTCCAGTTTGCGTCCCGGGAGAGCCTCTCCGTTACGCGCCAGCCCACCACGAAGACGAGAACCGCACAGAGGGCGTGCAAGAGCACGTTCACGGCGTGAAAGGCCATGGGGTTGAGCCCGAACAGGGCGTAGTCGAGGGCATAGGAGGTCAGGCTCACGGGCCTGTAGTAGTTGGTGTTGATGGCCTGGTTCATCGCCTCGCTGGCGTGGGCGCCCCAGGCCTCGGTGAAGAACGAGGGGACGTTGCTCAGGCTGCGGATCGCCGTGTTCTCGACCACGTTGTAGCCGTCATCCCAGGTGAAGTCGTGGCCCAGGGTGTTGGCGTGAACGGCGGCCGCGGTGACGCCGACGATGGCGGCGCCGGCTCCTTGAGAGATGGTCGGCTTGGAGGTCACACACCGACCTTACAGTCCCTCGGTTTTCTTGACGAATTGGTGGCCTGGGAGGATTCACGAGGTATGGTTTCTGAGCTCCAGGGTGTGGCCGATTGGCAACTTCAGGGTGTGATCGCGGATGGCGAGAACGCCACGGTGTATCGCGCCATGCGCGCCATGGCCGGAGACAGCGAACCCGCGCGCGCCCTCAAGCTGCTGCACGCGAACGAGTCGGACGAGACGCTCGGGGATGCCGTCAGGGCGTTTCAGGAGCGCTGCGACAGAGCGCGCTCCCTGGGTCACGCCGGGGTGGTGGCCACCATCGATGTAGGCGAGGTCGACGGTCGACCGTATCTCGTCTCTGAATGGATCGAGGGCGTGAGCCTCGACATGTTCCCCGTGAAGCGGGCCGGGCGGCTGAAGCCCGAGCTGGCGATGGTGGTCCTCATCGACCTCATGGAGGCGCTCGTAGGCGCCGCGGATCAGGGGTTGATTCATGGCCGTCTCGACGCGGGCGACGTGCTGATCGATGAGGAGGCCCGCGTCATGGTCGCGGGCTTCGGCGAGGAGGACGCTGAGCAGGCGGACTTCCTGGCGGTGGTGTCCATGGCCCGAGAGCTCTGCGGGGCGTGGCCAGGCTCTGTCGAGGACTGGCTCGAGGGCCTGGAGGACGGCGCCGAGACCTTCGGCACGCTCGCCGCGGCGCTCGACGGGTTCCCCCTGGGAGCCTTCTCACGAGACGCGATGGAGCAGGGCCGTAAGAGCCTCTCCCGCGCTGTGAAGCGTATGGTCGCGAAGCGAGTCAAGCAGGCGGAGGAGACGTCGGACGAGGCCGGAGACCTCGCGGACGAGGCTGCGCCGAGCGCAACCGAAGCGTCCCAGACGTCCGAGGCCGAGCCTGGGATCTCGCCACGGCTGGATCGCTTCGCCCATTTCACCCAGCGCATCGTGGATGAGCGCGCGGCCCAGGACTCCGAGGTGCTTGAGTCTGCGCTGACTCAGGCGACGCGAGTCGCTTGGCTATGTGGCGCGCTGGTCCTCACCGGGGTGATCATCGAGGTGTTGAACTTCACCGGATGAGTCGCTTGCGTCGATGCGACGCAGGACTTGGCGACTTGTCCAGCCCGCGAGCAGCAGCTCGAGTAGAGTCCATACCACCGCGCCCGGTGTGCCAACGGGGAGGCCTCGGCTGCTCTTCCAGGGGCCGATCAGGCGAACGCCGCTCTGGGACCGGAGCAGCCAGCGGCCCAGGGCTCCACCGATCCCGGTGGCCTCCAGAACCTGCTCCTCGAGTCGCTCGGCTGCGTCGGGAGCGAAGAAGGGGACGCCGTCCTCTCCAAAGTCGGCGCCCGCGGGCATGCCGGTCGTCACCTCTCGGGCGCTCGCCAGGTCTTGAGCCCAGACCGCTTGGAAGTGGTGGTCATCCCAGGCCTGAAAGCAGAGCCAGCCCACGAGGACCCCAACGGCGGCGGCCAGGAGCGCTCCACGGCCAGGAACCCTTCCCAGGCCCAGGTGCCCCACAGACGCTCCTACGGCGGCCGCGACACCCATAGAGATGGGCAGGAGCCCCACGACGAAGAAGGTCGTCGAGGCCGACCCGAGCCCGCTGGCGACCAGCGCGGTCAGGAGGGAGGCGAGAATCACGCTGGCGACGAGGTGTATCATCGGGTTGCTCAGGGGGCCGGGCGGGGCGTGGGTGGTACCAACAACACGCGAAGGCGCCAGGACCATCCCCCCTCGGGGACATTATGGAGCTGCTGGATGCCGGAGCCGGCGGTCTTATAGCCAGGGTGGATCTGGCGAAGCGTGGCCAGGGCGAGCCCGGCGTAAAGGCTGCTGTCGGCGCGCCCCTCGACTCGGATGCGTCCGGATCGGGCCTCGAGCAACGTCCACACCACGTGGGGCCTAATGGTGCGCAGGGCGTCCAGGTGGTCGCTCGCGCGTTGCAGCTTGAGCTGGGCCGCCTTGAGGGAGGGCCCAGGGTGCTTCGCCGTCACGCGAATGGAGTCCTCCGGGCCCGACCGCGACCAGATCAGCTCCGTCTCCGGGGCGGCTTGGGCCGGGGGAGCCTTCTTGGGTTCGGGCGCGCTCGAGGTGATGAGGGCGCAGACGAGGAGCCAGGCGAGCACCCGCTAGGCGATGGACGGGAATTCGGGAGCGGCCTCGGCCATCAGGCCCTCGATGTCCTCGACGGACTTCGGACAGGCGCTCGTGAGGTTCAAGGGCTCACCGTCGGTCACCACAATGTCGTCCTCGATTCGGATACCGATGCCTCGATACTTCGGGTCCGCCTCTTCGTCGTCTGGGCCGATGTAGAGCCCAGGCTCGACCGTCAGCGCCATGCCTGGAGCCAAAATGCGCGACTCGCCCTCACCATCGAAGTACTCGCCAACGTCGTGGACGTCCATTCCAATCCAGTGGCCTGTGCGGTGCATGTAGAAGCGCTTGTAGGCACCTGATTCGATCAGCTCGTTGACCTCGCCCTCCAGCAGTCCGACGCGGACCAGGCCCTCCGTGAGGACCTGGACTGAGATGTCATGGACGCTGTCGAAGGTGTTGCCGGGGCGGCATCGGTCGATGGAGGCGAGCTGGGCCGCGAGGACGATCTCGTAGATCTCGCGTTGGGCCTCCGTGAACTTGCCGCTCACGGGGAAGGTGCGCGTCACATCGGCCGTGTAGTAGTCGTACTCGGCGCCCGCGTCGATGAGCAGAAGGTCGCCATCGCCCAGGGGCTGGTCGTTCTCGTTGTAGTGGAGGATCGTCGCGTTGTCTCCGCCGGCGACGATGCAGGGATATCCGTTGCGAGCGGAGCCCAGGATGCGGAAGGTCCCCTCGATAACGGCCTGAACCTGCCGCTCGGTCATCCCGGGGCTGGTGGCGCGCATGGCGGCGTTGTGGGCCGCGGCCGTGATGTCCGCGGCGCGCTGCATGCGAGACAGGCCTGCGTCGTCCTTGCGAAGACGCATCTCATGAACGAACTCGGCCGGATCATGGACTCGGATGGGCCCGCCTGGTCCCTTTCGCTTCATACGCCGTGATCGAGAGAGCAGGCCTAGGACGCGCTCGTCCATCTCGGTGTTCGTGCCGAGGGCGTACAGGATGGCGCGCTTGCCCTCGAGGGCCTTCTGAAGGGTCTCGGCCAGGTCGTTGACGGTGAAGGCCTCA
Organism: uncultured Pseudomonadota bacterium; assembly: GCA_937897815.1. Taxonomy (GTDB): domain Bacteria; phylum Myxococcota_A; class UBA9042; order PHBI01; family CALCNF01; genus CALCNF01. Next base: position 3,665 of record CALCNF010000733.1, read on the forward strand.
TCGGCCCCGAACTCGCTCTTCGCTCCCTCGACGCCATAGCGCTTTCCATCCCAGATCTCTCGCATCTTGTCTCTCGGGCGAACCACCATGCTGAAGCTCTGCTCGCCGCCCTGCCGACTCATGAGCACCACCGACTCGGGCTCGGGGAAGCCGCTCAGGTAGAACAGATCGCTGTCCTGGCGGAACTCGTGGTCGACGTCGTTGTTACGGGCTCGAACCGGCGAGGATGGGAAGATCGCAAGGGAGTTCTCCGGCATGAGGTCGAAGAAGGTGTCGCGGCGCGCTGCGTAGATGGGATCTTGAGCCATCGTGGTCTCTCCAGAGGTCGAGGGGCGTCGGAATCTATACGAGTCCTGGGCCGAGTTACAACCCTCGAGCCGCCCTGTCCCAAGAACCGCGGTTACGCGCGAGTCCTGTGTTGCGCACGCGCGTAGGAGGCTGGTAGAACCCCGCCACACCTGACCGTGTAGAGCGGTCATCGTTCGTTGCCTTGAGTTGAGGAGCACCCCTTGGAGCGAATCCGTAGCCAGTTGAACGCCTCCGACGAAGCCTTTCGCGCGAACAGCGCGGCCATGGGCGAGCTCGTTGAGGACCTGAGGGAGCGCACGACCACCGCTCGGGCGGGCGGCGCAGGCGCTGAGCGCCAGGCGAAGCTGGGTAAGCTGCCTGTGCGTGAGCGCATCGAGCTGCTGCTGGACCCCGGCACCCCGTTTCTTGAGCTCGGCGGCCTCGCCGCCAACGGGATGTATGAGGACAAAGCGCCAGCGGCCGGGATCATCACAGGGGTCGGCCTGATCGAGGGTGTGGAGTGCCTGATCGTGGCCAACGACCCGTCCGTGAAGGGCGGGACCTACTTCCCGATGACCGTGAAGAAGCACCTCCGCGCTCAGGAGGTCGCGCTTCAGAATCATCTGCCCTGTGTCTATCTGGTCGACTCGGGTGGAGCGTTCTTGCCTCTCCAATCCGAGGTGTTCCCAGACCGTGAGCACTTTGGGCGAATCTTCTTCAACCAGGCGAACCTGTCCGCAGCTCGGATCCCGCAGGTCGCTGTCGTTCTCGGCTCCTGCACGGCGGGGGGCGCGTATGTCCCGGCCATGAGCGATGAGACGATCATCGTGAAGGAGCAGGGGACGATCTTCCTGGGCGGGCCACCGCTGGTGAAGGCCGCGACAGGAGAGGTGGTGAGCGCCGAGGATCTCGGAGGCGCCGATGTCCACACCCGCGTCTCGGGCGTCGCCGACCATTTCGCCGTCGACGAGCCCCACGCCCTGCGGCTCGCCCGCCAGGTCGTCTCTACGCTCGGAAGGGTGAAGCAGGTGGAGCTGGACACGGTGCCGGCCGAGGAGCCGGCCTATGGAGCCGAGGAACTCTATGGGGTGATCCCAGCCGACCGGCGTGTGCCCTACGATGTGCGAGAGGTCATCGCCCGCATCGTGGACGGGAGCCGCTTCGCGGAGTTCAAGGCGCGTTACGCGCCGACCATCGTCACCGGGTTCGCCCACATTCACGGGTTCCCGGTGGGGATCATCGCGAACAACGGCGTGCTCTTCAGCGAGTCCGCGCTCAAGACCACCCACTTCATTGAGCTGTGCTGCCTGCGCAAGATTCCGCTGGTGTTCCTCCAGAACATCACCGGCTTCATGGTCGGCCGAGAATATGAGAACGGCGGAATCGCCAAGGACGGCGCCAAGATGGTTCACGCCGTCGCCACGGCCAATGTCCCCAAGTTTACCGTGATTATCGGCGGCTCCTTTGGGGCTGGGAACTACGGGATGTGCGGGCGCGCTTATGACCCTCGCTTCCTGTGGGCGTGGCCGAACGCGCGGATCTCGGTCATGGGAGGCGAGCAGGCCGCAGGTGTCCTGGCCACGGTCAAGGAGGACCAGCTCGAGCGAAGAGGGACTCCCTGGACCGAGGAGGACAAGGCGGCCTTCAAGGCGCCGATCCTCGAGAAGTATGAGGAGGAGGGCAGCCCTTATTTCGCCACGGCCCGACTATGGGACGACGGCGTGATCGATCCCGCCGACACCCGGACCGTGTTGGGGCTGAGCATCTCGGCGAGCTTGAACGCCCCCATCTCCGAGTGGCGCCCCGGCGTCTTCCGTATGTAGGACTGGAGGAGCAACCCATGTCTGAACACATCCTGATTCAACGCGAAGGACCCGCGGTTCGTGTGGTCCTGAACCGTCCGGAGAAGCGTAACGCCTTCAACGGGCAGACCATCGATGAGCTGATGGCTGCGTTCACAGCCCTGTCCGAGGACGAGGAGACCCGGGTGATTATCCTCGCGGCAGAGGGCAAGACCTTCTGCGCGGGAGCCGACCTCTCCTGGATGCGTGAGCTCGCCATGAGCGGTCAGTCCAACAACGATGAGGGCGCGCGTCGCATGGCCGGGCTCTTCGGCTTGATCGACCAGTGTCGCAAGCCGGTCATCGCTCGAGTTCATGGCGCGACCATCGGTGGCGGGACGGGGATCGTCGCGGCCTGCGATATCCCTGTCGCGTCGGCTGGAGCGAAGTTCGGGTTCAGTGAGGTCCGCCTGGGGCTGGCGCCGGCTGTGATCTCGCCCTATGTCGTAGCGCGGATCGGCACCATGGCGGCCCGAGAGCTCTTCGTCACGGGCGAGCGCTTCGGCGCGGACCGCGCCCGCTCCATCGGCCTGGTCAACTATGTCGAGGAGGACGACGCCGCGCTGGATGCACGCATCGAGCAGCTCGTGGGCGCCATCCTGCAGGGCGCTCCCCAGGCGAGCGTCGCCTGCAAAGACCTCGCGCGGACGGTGCACACGATGACGCTCCCCGATGCGTTCGAGAAGACCTCGGCGTTGATCGCGCAGCTTCGTTCTTCGGAGGAGGGACAGGAGGGCATGATGGCCTTCCTCTCGCGGCGCAAGGCCGCCTGGGTCCCCCAGACGCCGGGAGACGACGCTTGAAGCGAGTCCTCATCGCCAACCGCGGCGAGATCGCCGTGCGAATCGGTCGCACCTGTCGCGCCCTGGGGCTCGAGACGGTAGCCGTGGCCTCTGAGGTCGACGCCACGGCGGCCCACGTCCGCGCCGCCGACGCGTGCGTCGTGGTCGGGCCCGCGGCGGCGACTGAGAGCTACCTGATCGCGGAGCGGATCCTCCAGGCCGCGAAAGACACAGGCGCGGACGCCGTTCATCCGGGTTACGGCTTCCTGAGCGAGAATGAGTCCTTCGCTCGCGCCGTCGTGGACGCGGGGCTCATTTGGATTGGACCATCGCCTGAGGCGATCTCATCCATGGGCGACAAGCAGACCGCTCGAAGGGTGATGGAGGCCGCGGGTGTCCCGGTCGTCCCCGGCGCGGAGCTGGGCGGTGACCTGGATGGCGCGGCCGCAGAGGCCGACAAGATCGGCTATCCGGTGCTGGTGAAGGCGTCCGCAGGCGGGGGAGGCAAGGGCATGCGCGCCGTGCGTGACCCGGCGGACCTGACCGAGGCCATCCAGTCCTGCCAGCGGGAGGCCGCGAGCGCCTTCGGCTCGGATGTGGTGTATCTGGAGAAGCTGCTTGAGCGTCCTCGACACGTCGAGGTTCAGGTCTTCGGAGATAGCCACGGGAACGTGGTTCACCTCTATGAGCGTGAGTGCTCCATCCAGCGCCGTCATCAGAAGGTGCTCGAGGAGTGCCCCTCGCCGGGGATCGATGACGCGCTTCGCGCTCGGATGTGCGAGGCGGCGGTCGCCGCGGCACGCGCCGTGGATTACGTGGGCGCCGGAACCGTCGAGTTCCTGGTCGATCAGGAGGGCGGGTTCTACTTCCTGGAGATGAACACGCGCCTACAGGTGGAGCATCCGGTCACGGAGTCGGTGCTGGGCCTGGACCTGGTCGCGATGCAGCTGGCGGTCGCTCGAGGTGAGGCGCTGGGTATCACGCAGGCGGACGTGTCGATTCGAGGTCACGCGATCGAGGTCAGGCTCTACGCCGAGGACCCCAGTCGCGAGTTCCTGCCGTCGATCGGAACGCTGCTCTCTTATCGTCCCCCTGAGGGCCCCGGTGTCCGTCATGACGGAGGCGTGGAGCAGGGCGATGAGGTCACTCCGTTCTATGACCCCATGCTGGCGAAGCTCATCACCTGGGGCGAGGACCGCGACGAGGCCATCGGCCGCATGGCGGCGGCCCTGAGCTCGTGGACCGTACACGGCGTCGTCACGAATCTCGGATTCTTGAGGCGTATCGTAGCCCACGAGGCCTTCCAGTCCGGGGACACACACACGGGGTTCGTGGACGCCTACGTAGCGGACGGTGAGCCCCTCGGCGACGCCCCCCTCGAGACGATCCTGGCGGCCCTCGCCGTCGCGGAAGAGCTGGGCCTGGGCGCCGCGGCTCCCGGGTCAGCGGGAGGCCGGGCAGACGGGCGCGAACGAGCCTTGAGCCCCTTTGAGACCGTCGGGCCGTGGCGGGGGATCTCATGAGCATGCGCGTACGAGTCGGAGACCGTGTCGCGGAGATCGCGGCCCGGAGGACGCCGGGTGAGGACAAGGTCTTCTCTGTGTGGATCGATGACGAAGAGCGGAGCGTTCGCGCCACCGTGCTCCCTGATGGAGCGTTCCTCCTCGATCTGGGCGATGGACGGCAGTCGCGAGCGCGCGTCACCCGGGACGGAGACGCACGCTGGGTCACCGTTGCCGGCCGGACGGCGTTGCTCCATCGCGTGGAGGCGGAGTCTGGAGCGGTCGATGAGGCCGGCGGGCTGCTTGAGGCCCCGATGCCCGGAAAGGTCGTCGCCATCTCGGTGGAGGTGGGCGACAGCGTGTCGGCGGGTGACGCCTTGCTCGTCGTCGAAGCGATGAAGATGGAGCACCCCATCCGCGCGCCCCACGACGGTGTGGTCAGCGCCGTGAACGCGGAGGTCGGCGAGATGGTCAGCCCGGGCACGGCGCTGATCAGCCTGGAGGAAGACGGGTGAGCGATCGCGTTCGAATCACGGAGGTCGGCCCTCGAGACGGCCTTCAGAATGAGTCAACGCCGCTCTCGACGAGCGCGAAGATCGCGCTGGTCG
>CALCNF010000734.1 GCA_937897815.1 uncultured Pseudomonadota bacterium
AAGAGCCGGCTGCAGAGGAGGCTCCAGAGGCCGAGTCCGCCGGTGAAGAGCCAGCTGCAGAGGAGGCCGCCGCTGAAGGAGAGAGCGCAGGCGAGGGCACAGAGGATGAGGAGGATACGCGTTGGCGCTTCCGTTCTCGCTCGGGTCTCGTGCTCTTCTTCCCGACCTACGAGGTCGCGACCAAGTGGATCATCAAGCAGAACCCGGCCGACATTTCCATCGCATACGGTTCGGGTGAGTTCCGGTCCTACACCGATTTTGAGGCGCAGCTGAAGATCACGGGAGATCCCATGGCGGCGATCCTGGCCGAGGCGGCTGAGATCGTGGAGAGCCAAGGCGGTGAGTCCGGGGGAGAGGCCGCGGCTGAAGCTTCGGAGGCTCCTGAGAGCCCTGCGGAGACGAGCGAAGAGGCGGCGGCAGATCCCGTTGCCGAGGTCAGCCCTCCGAGCGGTGATCCCACGGAATCTGACCCGAGCTCGCGCACGACGACGATGACGTCTGAGTTCCAATTTCGAACAGGCAAAGACGTGAACGTCTGGCCTGGTCGAATCCTCTTTCTCGTAATCGGATTGCTCCTGGGCGGTGGAGGCGTGTATTACGCGGCCTGGTATGGCCTGCTGCCTGGAATCTTGTATTGACCGAATCGAAACAACCCGAGCCCTGGACCGTTCGTAAGCCGGACGGCACAGAGATTCGTGTGCCCACCCGCGAGCTCCTGGAGAGCTGGATTCTGGCGGGAGTCGTGGAGCCCAATGACAAGGTCGCGCGACCAGGTGAGTCGACCTACACGCTGATCCGCGACCTGGCTGATGTCTCCGATGCGGTGGAGACCGGCTCGGTCGTTCACGGCCCCCGCACGGTACCCACCCATCCCCCCGTCTTCGCGGTGGTGGACGGGCCGAACACCGAACCCCCGCCCGTTCCTGGCGAAGATCCGGAGCTCCTGGACCTCGAGCCTCTCGAGGGAGACACGCTTCAGGACGCGCCGATCGTGGACGACGGACCCCAGCCGGGCCAGCTCGGCGTCGCCAAGACCCGCGCGGCGTCCGTCGAGGATGATCTCACGGTTCCCGACTACCCGAGCGAGTCTCCGACCGAGGATCGGCTTCCTCCGGTCGGCGCGACGCTCGACGAGATGCTCCCTGAGCTCGCCAGCGCGGCGCTCGTCTCCGAAGAGGCCGCGCCGAGGACAGGGAGGGTCGCCGTCGCGCCCACCAGCCTCGCTCCCCTCACGGTCGGCGGGAGCGTGATCCCCGACCAGGCCGTCGATCCTCTCGACAACCCAGCCAGTCAGGTGCCCTACATCGGTGCCGACGGTGAGGTGCTCGAGCGCAACAAGCAGGCGCCGAGGACGGGGAGGATCGCCGTGGGGGCCACGGATCTAGACGCGGCCCAGAGTGACCTCCAGATCCAGGCGACTCACCCGGCGCGTGAGGGAATTCCCGATCCGACCGAGCGTCCCACCCAGCCCTCTGTCCCTCGGGTTGCCGACCGTCCCGACGTGTCGCTGCGCCCGTCGGATGATTCACCGAGGCCGAGCGCGCTGGATCGCACCCTGAACAAGACCCCGAGCGCCCCTGCGGCGACCGAAGCGCTCTCCCGTCCTATCCAGCGAGCGGGAGCTCTCGGTGGGGTTTATTCGGAGGAGGTCGAGCTTCGGGCGCTGAAGCGGGAGCGACGGCGGACGGTCGTGATCACGGTCGCCCTGCTCGCGCTCGTCGGAGGCGGAGGAGCCCTGTGGTGGGTTCAGAGTCAGTCTGAGGCCGCCAGCGACCCGTCGACCGCTCAGACGGAGACCGAGGTCACGACCTCCAAGAGCGAAGCGAGACCCGCAGAGGTCGCTCCGGCGGCGTCCCCCGAGGAGCCGGCCGCGGCCGCGAAACATAAGGAAGGGGGATCCGAGAAGGTGGGCTCTGTCGTCGCGGACGAGAAGGCGCCCGCTGAGCCCCAGGAGGCGCAGGAGGCCGCGCCGAGCTCCGAAGGCAGCCCGTCTGAAGAGGAACAAGCGGCTCAGTCGGAGGCGGAGAAGGCCCGGGCGGAGGCCGTCGCGGCCATCGACGAGGAGATCGAGTCTGAGTCCACCGCCCTGGCAGAGAAGCTCGAGCCCGAGGCCAAGAGCTCCAAGAAGAAGAGCAAGAAGAGCAAGAAGAGCAAGAAGAGCAAGAGTCTCGAGAAGTCCGAGAGGGACGTCTCTGGAAAGAGCTACGAGTCCTTGATTCGCGCCGCTAAGAAGCTCAAACGGAAGAGCCCGTCGAAGGCGCTGGCGCTCTACAAGCAGGCGCTCGCGAAGCGGCCGAGGAGCCCAGACGCCTTGAGCAACGTTGGGCGACTTCAGATGAAGGCCGGTCAGACAGCGGCCGCCATCACGACCTTCAAGAAGTGTCGCAAGGCGATGCCTCGCTACACGCCGTGCATGTACTGGCATGGTCGCGCTCTGGAGAAAGCCGGGCGTCGATCCGAGGCGATGAAGGCCTATGAGAACTATCTCGATGTGAACCCGGATGGGTCTCAGTCGGCGGACGTGCGCAGGCGTCTGTCGAGGTGACCGAGGGTTGGCATGAGGCCTCGCGCCTCCGAACGGTGGAGGGCGAACGGATCCACTACGTGGACATGGGTTCCGGCGGAACGCCGGTGCTCTTGATTCACGGATTTCTGATGTCCAGCTACATGTGGAGAGAGAACCTGGAGTTTCTCTCCAGGGACCGACGCGCCATCGCGCTTTGTCTCCCCGGTTGCGGCTGGAGCGACGTGGGCGCTGGGCCCTACGACATCGATGAACAGGGTCGCCGGGTGGTCGGACTCATGGACGCCCTGGGCATCGAGCGCGCCCATCTCGTGGGTCACTCCATGGGCGGGGCTATCGCGCTGTGGATCGCTCGTCATCACCCCGAGCGCGTGGCGCGAATGGGGTTGATCTGCGCCCTGGCGGTGCAAAAGCCCATGCCCGCACCTTGGGTCTTCGCCAACCGACGTCTCGCGATCCTCTATCGCGTCTTCTTTCGCCCCGCGATGGCCAGAAAGGCGGTCGAGGGCCTCGCCTACAACGGGATGAAGCTCGACGCCGAGTACATGAGACACTTTATCGGTCCCCTCAGGCGCTCCGGTGGCGTCGAGGCCGCTCTGCTGATCGCACAGGTGTGTCGAGCGGTCTCCAACGGCTCTCCAGGTGAGCTCGCCGAGATCCATCCCGAGTCTCTCGTCTTGTGGGGTGAGAAGGATAGGCTCTTGCCCGAGCGCGTCGGCGTGCGCCTGGCCGAGCGGCTGCCCAACGCCCGGTTTCTCTCCTTTCGAGGGTGCGGCCACTCTCCTCACGAGGAGCAGCCGGAGCGCTTCAATCGAGAGATCCACGCCTTCCTCGACGCGCCCTAGAGAGCGCGACACCTGAGGAGCCTCAGCCCAATCCGGCGGGATTTCGTCCCGGTTCGGTAATTGTGTACAATTTCAGGTGTTGGGGAACTGGGGGTAGGTATGCGAACGAACGTTCTGGGGATCTTGGTCGTCGTGGTGTTCGCCTCGTTGCTCTCAGCCGGCTGTCTCGCCGGCGGAGCGGCGAACGACGACAACGACGTTACAGACGTGAGCGGCCAGTGGTCATCGAATGACACCATTGACCCGAACTGCGTCCCCGACTGCTCGGGCAAGGAGTGCGGGTCGGATGGCTGCGGCTCCTACTGTGGCCAGTGCTTCGGCGACACCGGCTGCGTAGAGGGCGCGTGTGTTCCGTGCTCCTGCGAAGGCCTGGTCTGTGGTCCTGGCGCCTGCGGCGAGAACTGCGGGACGTGCCCCCCCAACCAACCCTACTGTTATGAGGGCGCCTGTCAGGTCGACTGCCCCTCGGCTTGTGATGGGCTGCAGTGTGGTCCCGATGGGTGCGGCGGCTCCTGTGGCTCCTGCGGCGGGATCAACGACGCCTGCGAGGATGGCCAGTGCGTCTGCCAGCCCAGCTGCGACGGAAAGAAGTGTGGCTCGGACGGGTGCGGTGGCGACTGCGGCCTGTGTGATGCAGGTGAGATCTGCATCAACGGAGGCTGTGAGCCCTGCACGTGCGCAGCGAAGCAGTGTGGAGACAACGGCTGTGGCGTCCTGTGCGGCGTCTGTAAGGATCCCGAGAAGCCCTACTGCAACGAGAACAAGTGCTCGGACGTGTGCGCGCCTGACTGCAAAGGCAAGCTCTGCGGTGATGATGGGTGCGGCGGGTTCTGCGGTCAGTGCCCGAACGCTCAAGACATCTGCCTCGACGGGGAGTGTCTGTGCCAGCCCAACTGCGACGGAAAGACCTGCGGCTCCGATGGGTGCGGCGGCTCCTGCGGGGGGTGTGGCGGAAACACCTACTGCTTCAAGGGCGAGTGCGCGCCCTGCGGTTGCGTCGGTAAGGTCTGTGGTGATGACGGCTGCGGCACCTCCTGTGGGACGTGCCCTGACTCGGTGCCCTGGTGCCACTACGGCTCCTGCTACGAGACCTGTCAGCCAGACTGCGACGGTAAGCTCTGTGGGGACGACGGGTGTGGCGGCTCCTGCGGCTCCTGTGACAACCCCCAGTCGGCCTGCGTCGAGGGGTTCTGTCTGTGCACGGCCAACTGCCAGGGACAGACCTGTGGTGATGACGGCTGCGGTCACTTCTGCGGTGACTGCGAGGAGGGCTCGGTCTGCGATGCCGATCAGTGTGTCCCGTGCACCTGCGACGGCAAGGTGTGCGGCGCGGACGCTTGTGGTGATTCATGCGGCGACTGTGGCGGTGACACCCCCTTCTGTTATCAGGGTCTGTGCAGCGAGCAGTGCATCCCGGATTGCTCATTCCGCTCCTGTGGCAGCGACGGGTGCGGCGGCTCCTGTGGAGACTGCCTCGAGGCGACCGATGTCTGCGTCGAAGGCGTGTGTCTGTGTCAGGCCGACTGCGATGGCAAGACCTGCGGGCCCGATGGCTGCGGTGGGATCTGCGGCGTGTGCGATATCGGCTACTGCTTAAGCGGCAACTGCCAGGAGTGCTCTTGCGGGGACGCGGTCTGCGGGCTCGACCCCTGCGGCCAGAGCTGCGGCTCCTGTGGCGCCGGTGAGATCTGCTCCCAGGGCGCTTGTGTCGAGGTGGAGGAGCCCACCTCCAACTGTGAAGGTCCCTGCGTCGGCGCTACCGTCGAGGCCATGCTCTGCTCCATGGAGGTCTGCTATCCAGACAACTTCATGAGCGCCGATATGAAGAGCCCGACGGGCGATCAGCTCGACGGCGCGTGGGAGGCCCTGTCCCACTATGGTTCCCTCGCCAATGACCTGGCGCCGCCCTCGGGTAGCTCGTACGCCGTGCTGGCTACCGGAGATCTCGACCCGGCTGGTGGCCACCAGGACGACCTCTTCGGCGGTGAGCCCTTCCCGGACATCTACGACCCGGCGCTCCCGGGCATGCACGACGCGGTGGAGCTTGAGCTCAAGATGATCGCGCCCCCGGGCACGGTCGGCTTCTCCATCGACACCCTCTTCTTGTCCAAGGAGTTCAAGCCGACGGCCTTCTACAACGACAAGTTCTACATTCTCCTCAACGCCTCCTTC
>CALCNF010000735.1 GCA_937897815.1 uncultured Pseudomonadota bacterium
CCGCCGGCGACACGGAGTACCCCGCTGAGGGAGCGTGCACCAACGACGCGGACATGGCGCTCGACCTCAGCGTTGTAGGCGAGAAGACCTCGGACATCGCGACCTCCTGCTACCTGGGTGGAGCGACGGAAGATGCGGCCTACATCACCTGCGCTACTGAGGGTCTTATCGCGGAGACCGGTGTCTCCGAGGGTTGCGCCGACTGCTACGTTCAGAACGCACTTTGCGCGAAGAACAACTGCCTGGTGCCTTGCCTGTCCGACCCCGACGCATGCACCGAGTGCCGCGACGAGAACGGCTGCACCGATGCCTTCTTCAACTGCTCGGGCGACATCACCCAGGAGTAGTTCCACCCAGCGTCCCCTGGAGGACACCCCATGACGTCGATGACTCGCGGCTCCGTCGCGCTTCTCTCGGCCTGTCTACTGCTCGCGGCCAGCGCCTCTTCGGCGCTGGCCGCTGGCTATGACACGCCTATCTTGTACTCCGCCCGCCACATGGGAATGGGAGGAACCGCAATTGGATACGTGAATGATCCGTCCGCGGTGTTCCACAACCCGGCAGGATTCGCCCACATCAAGAAGGCTGCGACGCTCCTCGATGTCTCGTTTCTGACGGGCCACATCCAGGCCGTGCCCAGCAACCAGTGGGAAGGCTACAACGATGGGGTCAACGGTGGTGTCCAGTCAGAGCCCGTCGTGGCGCCGGCCTTCCTTGTCGGTGGCGCGTATCGCATCACGGACAAGATCACCGCGGGCTTCGGCCTCTACCCGTTGGCCTCCGCCGGTGGTGGCTACAAGTACAACAACCTCGTGCCAGACCCGGTTCTGATTGAGGACTCGACCAAGCTTGTGCTGATTGAGGCTTCCCCCGTCCTGGCGTTCAACCTCCCTGGAAACCTGAACCTGGGTATCGGCTACCGCGTGGGCCTGGCCATGCTCGACCGCAACAAGGCCAAGGTCGACTCGGACGAGCCCGCGATGCTGGGCCTGAGCACGAGCGGCGTCAACGCCGAGGGATTCCGAATCGGACTGCAGTGGAGCCCTGAGAGCATTAAGGGACTGCAGGTGGGACTCACCTACCGAAACGGCATCGAGGCGGTCATGACCGGCGAGGCGAACATCAGCGCCTTCGACATTGAAGGAGTTGAGACCTCGCTCGCGCTCGCCCCGAAGCTCGGCGCGGGAATTCGCTACGACGTGGGGGACTACGCGGCCGCGTTCGACGCCGAGTACACCTGGAGCAGCTGGGAGACCGGCGAAGTGCAGCAGATCGGCAACGCCGACAAGCCAGACGTCCTGAACAACGTCATGCTCTGGGACGATGGAATCACCCTGCGCGGCGGTCTGGAGATGCGCTTCGCTGGACACTGCTTCGCTCGTGCCGGCTACGTGTTCGATGGCAAAGTGGGCAACGAGGTGTTCCCTTCGGCCTTCGGCACCCCTCCCGCTCCGACGCACACCATCACGGTGGGCACCGGTTATAGCCCTGGGCCCTGGTCGGTGAACTTTGCCTACGCCCTGCGGCAGGGCGGCGTGACCATCACGCCCGCGGACGCGGCGAAGCAGGCCGACGCGACCCTGGCCAGCGGAGAAGCTGCGCCCGCGTGCAACACATGCGGGTTTCCCGGGGACTACGAGATCATGCTCCACGGGATCTACATCGACTTCTCCTACGAGTGGGGGCTTGAGCAGGCGAGCGCATCGGTTGCTGCGCCCGAGCCCACGCCCGAGCCCGCACCCGAGCCCGCACCCGAGCCGGCTGCAGAGCCCGCGCCGGCGCCCGAGCCCGCAGCAGAACCCGCAGCAGAGCCGGCTGCAGAGCCCGCAAGCAGCCCTGAGCTGAACCCGTAGTCGTTCAAAGCGTCGGCCCGCGCGTGCGAGTCGGCTCGACACCAGGAGACCTCCGATGCGAAACAGCTACCTCATCATGATGATCGCGGCCTCTGTGCTCTTTGCCTGCTCGGACGACGAGCCCGCGGCGACGAGCCCCGCTGATGCGGTGTCGGACGCAGCGGACACGGGGAGTGATGCCGCATCTGAGGACACCGCGACCACGGCTGATACCACCGTAGAGGCCGACGTTGAGGAAGACGTCCCTGAGCCATTCGACCCCTACACGCTCGTCCCCGCTGAGGCCGCGGTAGCGGAGGCCAGTGAGGCGTGCCCGGAGGACTTTGTTCAGGGCCCTATTGAGGCTGGACAGCACGAGGGCTACCTGTCTGCAGAGCAGCTTCGGAGCTTCCATCTCGTGACCCCTGATCCGGAGACCTTCACGGGGCCTCGCCCTCTTCTGGTCGCCTTCAATGGCACGGGGGGCAACGGCGTTGGCTTCATTGAGAGCGCCAATCTCGCTCCTTTTGTGGAGAAGGGATTTATCGTGGTCGCGCCGGACAGCAACGCCAATGGAACGGTCTGGCCCGTGTGGGACGCGATGCGCATCGGAGAGGACGAGGGCCTTCCCAATCCAGACCTCGACTACATCGACAGCCTGATGGCGTGTCTCGCTGCGCACCATGAGGTGGACGAGAACCGCATCTACCTGACGGGTCACTCCGCAGGAGGCCTCATGGCGAACCGCGTCCTTCGCGCCCGCTCGGAGGTCTTCGCGGGCGGCATCGTCGGCTCGGGCGTGTATGACCTGACCGCGCCGGACCCAGCCCCGCCTCTGGACGCGATCGCCGTCATCGTCACCTGGGGCGGCGACAATGACGCCTTCAGCGGTGACTCCGATGATCCGGACGTCGCCGTTCCCGAGATCAACTTCGTCGAGCAGGCCTCGGTAGCCTCGCTCGCCTATGAGGCCGCCGAGGGCGTCCATCAGGTGGCCTGCCACGCGGACAACGCCGGACACACGTATCTCCCCAGCATCAGCGCTTGGACGGCCGACTTCCTGCTCATGCATCCCA
>CALCNF010000736.1 GCA_937897815.1 uncultured Pseudomonadota bacterium
CGCTGGACATCGGCGTGGCCGAGACGACGACCGTCATCGACAGCGCATCGGCTGACAGCGCATCGAACGACAGCTCTCTCGCCGACCTTGCTCCCCCAGAGGTCTTCGTCGAAGACAGCTCCTCTGGCGAGGCCTGCCCGGCTGGAGCAGGATGCTTCGGGGAGCCCTGTCAGACCGCAGAGGACTGTCTCTCGGGCATCTGCACCATGCACCTTGGGGAGCGGGTCTGCTCCCGCACCTGTGACGAGAGTTGCCCCACCGGCTGGGACTGCACTCTGGTGAGCGGTGGAGCGGATGGCCAATATGCGTGCGTGTCGCAATTCAGCCACCTGTGCCTGCCATGTGCGGCCGCCGGCGACTGCAATGGCGATATTCCAGACGCTTGTGTCGCCTATGCAGGCGGCAGCTCGTTCTGCGGCGGGGCCTGCGACGCGGAGACACCCTGCCCCTCCGGCTATGCCTGCCAGGAGGTCGAGTCGACCAACGGCGCTACGAGCTTCCAATGCGTAAACACCGCCGGGGTTTGCCCCTGCACGAGCCTGGCGATCGACTCCGTTCTCTCCACCCCGTGCGAGGTCTCCAACGAGCTTGGCACGTGCGCGGGCGTCAGGATCTGTGAACCGGATGGGCTCACCACCTGCAGCGCGATCGAGGCCACCGACGAGGTCTGTAATGGCATCGACGATGACTGCGATGGCGCCACCGACGAGGCGTCGTGTGACGACGGTAACGACTGCACCGAGGACAGCTGCGGCGGGGCCGAGGGTTGTGTCCACGAGCCGCTCCTGGAGGGCGAGTGTCTCGACGGTGACGCCTGCACCATCGGAGACCACTGCACAGAGGGCGTCTGTGTAGGCACCGAGATCGACTGCGACGACGAGAACCCCTGCACGGAGGACAACTGCGATGGGCTCGGGGGGTGCAGCAATGAGGCTGTGGTCGCGCTCTGCGACGATGGCGACCCCTGCACAGTTGGCGATATCTGCGCGGACGGCGCTTGCGTCGGGTCCACCGTGCTCGACTGCGAGGATGGAAACCCGTGCACGGCAGACAGCTGCGGACCTGATGGTTGCCAGCACACCCCACAGCCGGGGCCCTGTGATGATGGTAACGCCTGCACTTCAAGCGACGTGTGCGACGCGGGCACCTGTGTGGGGACAGCCCTCCCCTGCGACGATCTGAATCTCTGCACGACAGACACCTGTGATCCCGCTTCAGGTTGCCTGCATACAAACAACAATGCGCCCTGCGATGATGGCGACCTGTGCACCCAGCAGGACGCCTGCCAGGACGGCGCGTGCGCTCCTGGACTCCAGGCCTTGCCATGTGACGACGGGAACCCGTGCACAGACGACACCTGCGACCCTGTGCTGGGCTGCGTATTCACGCCCAACACAGCGCCCTGCGACGACGGCAGCCTTTGCACCTCCGGCGACGCCTGCTTCGAGGGCAGCTGCCAGGGGGCGCCCATCGTCTGCCAGGACGACAACGCCTGCACCGATGATGCCTGCCAGCCCGAGCTGGGTTGCGTGTTCTTAGCCAACAGCGCGCCCTGTGACGACGGGAACGTCTGCACACTGCAGGACACCTGCGAAGACGGCGCGTGCGCCCCGGGACTTGGGCAGCTCATTTGTGATGACGGAAATCCATGCACGGACGACAGCTGCGACTTGAACCTCGGCTGCCTGTTCACCCCCAACGCGGACCCCTGCGATGACGGAGACGCCTGCACAACAGGCGATGGCTGCATGGACGGCGCATGCCTGGGAATGCAGAGCGTCTCCTGTGACGATGATGACCCCTGCAATGGCCAGGAGGGCTGCGCGGCCGACCTCGGCTGCACACCGGGCCAGGCGCTGAGCTGCGATGACGGGAACCCATGCACCTCAGACACCTGTGAGCCAGGGTTCGGCTGTGTCCATACGCCCGCCGAGGGCCCGTGCGACGATGGCTCGCCCTGCACCCTGGGGGACCACTGCGCTGGGACGTTCTGTGTAGCGGCCGCGATCCTGGAGTGCGACGACGGGAACGCCTGCACGGACGACGCGTGTGATGATGCGCTCGGCTGCGTCCATCCAGACAACAGCGCGCCATGTGATGATGGAGATCCGTGCACCCTGGATGACGGCTGCGTCGCGGGCGCCTGCCAGCCGCAGGCTACGCTGGACTGCGACGACGACAACCTGTGCACCGACGATGCATGCGAGCCAGAGACGGGCTGCCTGCATACGGACAACGCCCTCCCCTGTGACGACGGCGACGCCTGCACCAGCGGGGATGTCTGTGCGAGCGGCGCCTGCGCCGGTCCCGGAGCCGTGGATTGCGATGACTCGAATCCCTGTACGGACAATGCGTGTGAGCCGGAGGCGGGCTGCGTAAACCCCGCCAACTCCGACCCGTGCGACGACTCGAACGCATGCACGGTCGGAGACATCTGTTTAGACGGCGCATGCGCGCCAGGCTCAGGGTCCCCTGACTGCGACGACGCCGAGGCCTGCACCACAGACTCCTGCGACGCCGAGCAAGGCTGTGTCCACGTGGCGCTCCCTGACGGCTCCTCGTGTGGCGCTGGGTTGACCTGCGAGGCGGGCGTTTGCTCGTCCCCTTGTGATCCTGGAAGCCAGACCTTTGACTACACAGGCGGCGCGGCGCAGTTCGTCGTGCCGTCTGGCTGCCAGAGCGTGTTGCTGGAGGCCTGGGGCGCCCAAGGTGGTCATCGCCCCAGCTACTCCGTCGGCGGCCTCGGCGGCTACGCGACAGGCCAGCTGGCCACCTCTCCAGGAGAGACGCTCCATGTCTATGTGGGCGAGTACCCTGGCGCGGGAACCCAGCCGGGATGGAACGGAGGCGGCCAGGGCGACCTCTTCGGGCACAGCGAGGGTGGCGGAGGAGGAGGCTCATCCGACGTCCGCCAGTCCGGCACGGCGTTGAGCGACCGCATCATCGTGGCCGGCGGTGGCGGTGGAGGCGGAGGCATGCACCAGAATGACAAGCAGGGCGGAGCAGGCGGTGGAGCCATCGGCGGAAGCGGGCTCGGGGCCTGCCCCGGCGCGGGAGGCAGCTCGACAGCGGGCGGTCAGCGCGGCGCGGACAGCTGCAACACCGACCACGGAAGCGATGGCGCGCTCCAGATCGGCGGGGACGGTGCGTCGGGCGGCTGCGGGGCCGGCGGCGGCGGTGGAGGAG
>CALCNF010000737.1 GCA_937897815.1 uncultured Pseudomonadota bacterium
CCGCCAGTGGCGCGTAACGTGAGGAGGCCACGCGTCGCTCAATGTCACCGCCGATCAAACGACGGTTCTCTTCGGTGTCTGTGCTCACGGTGCTCCTTTCTGCGGCACACAGCGCACGCGGCCCTCAGGGGGCGCGGTGTCCTCTTCCTGCGACCAGATGGCGACCTCGGCGCGCTCGGCCAGTCGCTCACGGAGATCCATACTGCCGATGAGCACGAGGCTGGAGCGCCAGGGCGCGAAGATCTCGGCTGCGGCCCCGCGTAGGTCGCCCGCGCTCGTCGGGCCTCCGTTCACCTCGCCGAAGGCCTCGAACGCTCGTTGTAGCGCATTGTGGAACGGCCGGTGCAAGCGCAGGCGCTGGCCACCCTGAAGGCGCTGGTAGGCCTGCGCGGCGTCCGCATCCTCGATCGCGCGGGCGTTGCTCAGCCCGCTCAGGAACTGGTCCAGGCGGTCGAGATCTTCCATCGCCCGCTCGGGAGGGCCCGCTGCGCCGACCAGCACAGCAGCGATGGGTCGACCACGGATATGCCCAAGGTCAATGATGTCCGGCGAAGAGCGGCGGGCTTGTGAGGCTCCGACCAGGCGCTCGATCGGGCCGCCTGCGCGCGAGTCGAGGTGCTTGATGAGGGCGTCGGCGTCGCGGCGCTCCAACGAGCCAAGACCCGGGGCGCGGCTGCCCCAAAGGGCAATGGTGTGCTCACCGAAGCTCCCGGGGGTCACCATCAAGTGAGCGCTGCGCCCCTGGGGAGCGCAGAGCTCCGGGGTGGCAACCGGCTGGCCAGGAGAAGCGGACCAGTCTCGCTCCAGCTTCGCGAGGGTCGCCTCGCTCGGCGCAGGGGCGCCCAGGTGAACAAGGACGCCATGGTGTGGCTGCACCACCCCGCGCCAATGTCGCTCCGTGTGCGCTAGCGTGACACGCTCAAACATGCCGCGGGTGGGCCCCATGTAGAGCGGGCGGCCCAGGCCCACGGCCTGGCCCAGCGCGATGGCGATGGCTCGCTCGATGAGCGCGTCGCCGCGCGCGTCAATACCGTCGCGATTGCGCGTGACCGCCATGGACACTCGGGTCGCTGGGAAGCTCGGACGTAGGGCCACCTCGAACAGGAGCTCAAGGAGCTCCTCGGAGCGCTCCGGTGGGCCCGCGACCAGCCAGCCAACAAGCGCGCCGGTCGCCACGGCCTCTACGCTGCCCCCCATCGCGAGGGCTCGCTGGTGTGGGCTCTCCGTAGCCGGATCCCTTCCCTGGGTGCCCAGGAGCGCCGCGTCGGCGATCCATTCGGTCAGGCCGGGGAGATCGGGCGGGTCGTTGATGGGGCCACCCCGGAAGAGCAGGCCTGCGGTGAACTGCCCAGGAGCACCCGCGTCAGCGACGACCGTCAGCCCGGTCGCCGAGGTCATGGTCTTCAGCGGGCTCGCGATCGGTAGGCCACGAGCCTCCGGCGCTTGCGGCAAGCTAGGAGGCACGGTGGCACAGCCAGAGAGCGCCAGCAGGACGGCCGCGCAGGACACCTGGAGGTCACGTAAGGTCAGAGGCCTCATGGTGTCTCTCCGGGGTCCGCTCCACACCGCCCGTCAATCTCCATGAGCGCGTCGCTGTGAGACGGGTCCTCTCGGGTGGCCTCGAGCAGAGGTCGGTACCAAGAGGGATCGATGTCGTACTTGCGCCAGATGCGCTTGAGTTTCCGCCGACCTCGTTTGGATGTGGGCTGCAGCCCGGGTCCGCACAAGATCGCCTCATGGAGGTCGGGAACCCGCGCCGGCTCGAGCAGCTGTCGCAGCTTCTTAAGCTCGGAGCACCTCCGTTCCGCCTCCTCCGACAGGTCTCGCATCAACGCCGGGTTGGAGGCCAGGGCGCGGGTGATCGCCACGTAGCGTCGCGGCGCCATGTCGTATTTGTTCTTCAGCAGGCTCGAGACGTCCTTCGGGGAGCCCGGCGCCGGACAGCGGAGATCCACGACAAGCCTGAGGTAGGAGGCGATCTGGTCCCCATCGAGGCGCACTCGGTCGACGTCGGTCTCGTCACGCGGCACGACATAGAGGACCTGGCGTCGCTCACGGTTCACTCCGCTCTTCACGAAGGCGCTCACCTGCTCTGGTGTGAGTTGGTCGAGGGCGGTCCCCATATCCGAGAGCCAGGCGTCCGGTTCGCTGAGCCCGACCGACAGGAGCTCCCCGATGAGGCGCGCACGGTCCGGGCCGTAGGCCCAGCGCATCAGCAGCCAGTTCTTCGCCAGGCGCGCGGCGGATCGGGTCTGCGATGCGCTCAGGGGCTGCGTGGCCAGGCGCTCTACGCTTCGAGCGAGACGCACCTTGAGGTCACCCATCTCCCGTCCGCGCGAGGTCGCCTCGAGTGCGAAGGAAGGGGAGGGGAAAAGCCAGGCTCGGCTCTCAAGCTTCTGAGCGATAGCGTGCCCAGCGACGAGCTCCTGGGCGGGCCCTGCGCCCGGGTGCCGAGCCCAGTAGGAGAGCGACAGGAGTGCGGCTGTGTCGGCGGGGCGCCAGTCAGCGCCGCCCGCCTGGAGGGCCGGGAGGCGCCACGCCATCACGGCTCGGTGCCGGCCGTCATGCTGCTGAACAAGCCGACTCTCGCGGGCGTCCCGGGCGGGGCGATGGTCCTCCATTCGATGGATGCGCGGTAGGGGTCGCAGAGCCGCCGTCGCGAACGCTTGAGGGGCGCTCTCTCTCAGGCGCTTCAGCGCGGGCTCCGCCGCGACGACGATCACGCGCGCCGGTGCCTCCTGAGCGACGCGAGCCGCCACGTCGAGGAGCTTCTCGTCCTCCATTCGGTCCGCGTGGAGATAGCTCGAGAGTCGAGTGCTCCCACGCCGAAGCCCGAGCATATGCCGCCGCAGCGTCTCGAACCCATCGCCCAGCGGGCCTACGGCGTCGTCCTGCCATCGCGTCGCGAGCCCATCGAGGGCGGACTGAAGTTCAGAGGCGTCCGCGACAGGGGGGGCCTCAGCGAGGCGGGCGGCTGCCAGCCAGAGCATATAGTCACCGAGCTCCTCCGGAGCCCAGAGCGTCACGGAGGCGTGCCGCCAGTCCACCTCCGTCTGCACCTCGACCCCTGCCTGAGTCGCTAGCTCCTGCAGTGATGCGCCGTTCGCTTGCGGCAGGGGCGCGCGCAAGAGCCAAGCGAGAGCGACGGCGGTCTGCCCGAGGCGATCCGCCCCTTCATCCTCCAGCCCAGTCAAGAGCTCGATGTGCACCGTAACGCCCGTCGTCTCATGTGAGTCTGCGGCGCTCCACACGAGGGAGGGTCGGGCCTGCGGAGCGGAGGGGGGTGTCGCGGCGAGGGCGCCACCCGAGAGCATCAAGGCGAGCAGCGCGGCGGTGTGTGGGTTCACAGGCATTCCCTCGGAAACCTCGCGCGTGCGTGAGCGCGTGTCAATCGAGATCTTCGGCCGGGTCGGCACCGAGGACCCTTTGTGTCTTCTTGGTTGCGGCCGCCCGAACCCGGTGCTAAGAGAGGCGCCCTACACTTCATTGAGAACATCAGGAAGTGGCCCTCGTGGCCGCTTTTTTTTATGGCTGACGAACGACTAGCAGAGACACTGACGAGGCTCGAGGATCTTATCGAGCCCGTGATTTCGGGTGAGGGCTTTGAATTGGTCCAGATGACCTACAAGCCCGCCTCGAAGGGGTTTCTCCTGCGCTTGATGATCGACAGGCCAGGGCGTGAGAACTACGCGCCCCCCACCACCTCCGAGGAGCGGATCGCTCAGGGGGTGACCATCGATGACTGCGCCATCGTGAGCCGAGCCGTGGGCCCAGCGCTTGAGGTGGAGGACGTCATCCCCGGGGCTTACACCCTGGAGGTATCCTCGCCGGGTGTGAACCGGCCCCTGGTGAAGCCGCAGCATTTCAAGCTCGCCGTGGGAATGATGATCCGCATAAAGACGCGCGTGCCGATCGAAGGGGAGAGCTTCTTCATCGCAGAGCTCACCGCGGCAGAAGAGAGTCACATCGTCCTCGACGTACGAGGCGAGGACGTAGAGGTGCCATACCGGTTGGTCTCGAAGGCCAACCTGGAGATGGAATTCTGAGAACTGCCGGGGAGAAATCCGGCGTCGAGAAGGAGAATTGGAATGGATGCTGAAAGCCTGAATGTCACCCTGGACCTGGTGGCCAAAGAGAAGGATATCTCGCGAGATGTGCTCGTGCAGGCCATCGAGAGCGCCATCGAGACCGCAGCCCAGCGCGTCTTCGACGGCGAGCGAGAGCTTGAGGCTGTGTTTAACCCCGAGATTGGCCAGGTCGAGCTGTTCCAGTACATGGCGGTGGTCGACGAGGTCGAAGACCACGGCAAGGAGATCACCTTGCCCCAGGCTCGGTTGGTGGACCCAGACAGTGAGGACGGTGACGAGCTCGGGTTCCAGATCTTCTACCTGGACTCGGATCTCGACCGCGCGGAGGAAGAGGACCGGAAGTACGGAGATATCCTCGGCATCCAACAGGCACGCCAGAGCTTTGGCCGTATCGCCGCGCAGACCGCTAAGCAGGTCATCATCCAGCGCGTCCGCGAGGCGGAGCGCGCCAAGATCTTTGAGGAGTACAAGGATCGTCAGGGCGAGCTGGTCACGGGTATCGCGCGCCGCTTCGAGCGGGGACACGTCATTGTGGATCTCGGCCGCGCTGAGGGCATTCTGCCGAGTCGCGAGCAGATGCACCGTGAGTCCTACCGCGCTGGCGACCGCGTTCAGGCCTATGTGAAGGAGATTCGCTCGGAGGCTCGAGGCCCCCAGATCATCCTGAGCCGAACGGACGCAGGCTTGATCTTCAAGCTGTTTGAGATGGAGGTCCCCGAGATCTATGAGGGCATCGTCCGAATCGTGGCGGTGGCTCGTGAGCCGGGCGAGCGTACGAA